>CALXZJ010000001.1 GCA_944393235.1 uncultured Alphaproteobacteria bacterium
GGATATTCTAAAGATGATGTCGTTGGTTGTAAGCATTATCTTCTTTGCCCGTTCGACACTTCTTATAAAGCTTGTGTCACGCAAAAATTTATGGACTGTTCGGATTACCCTTTAACCAAATGTCCTGATAACGGATTTTGTTCTGAATGTAATGACGGTTCAACCACCAAATATAAACTCGATAGATGCGATAATTGCTTTTCTCAAATTTCTGTTAACGGCGGTATGTGTTCGCGCAACTACCAATATGACAAATGTCCGACCGATGCCGGGGCGGCGACTTGCTCTGAATGTACTTATTCCGGCAAAACCGTTTATAACATCCTGACCTGTAAGCCGGGATATACACTCAATGGCGTTGTCTCAAACAGCAGAACCTGCGTTGCCAACAAATGTGACGGCTACACCTTGATACAATGTCCGGCTAACGGCAACTGTTCTTCCTGCCAAGCCGGCTCAACCATTAAATGGAAACTCGATTCTTGTAAAGAGGGTTATTACAAATCCGGCAATTCCTGCCTGCCTAATACCTGCTCAGGATTTACCCTCTCTACTTGTCCGACTAACGGCATTTGTTCAGAATGTGTGTCCGGCTCCACTACCAAGTATAAATTAGATTCTTGTGAAGATGGATACAAACTATTTAACAATATTTGTGAACCTTACCAACCGGTTATTAGATTAACATACAGTCTGAGAAATCAAAAGCTTACCTGTTCCCAGACAAATGACGCCGACAATATTGTATCAATAAACATTTCTGTGTCCGGCAGCGGAGGACGTTATATAATTCAATGTAACGGGCAGGCTTATTCTTCTCCAATTGCCCAGCCAACCCAAATACATCAATTTTATCTCTCCGAAACCGATGAACCTTGTGATGTAAACCACAATCTCAAAGGCGGTAGCAATGATATAAGTTTAAATAATAACGGCGGTTGCCAATATATCAAGGCAAATACCATTAATGTCAATTTTGTTACCACCTATTAATTAGGCAAGCAAGACAAAACGTCCCAAAACTTTTTGGGACGTTTTGCTTTTTAAGACCAGACATCCAAATTGCAAAGAGATGCTTTGTATAATAAGAAAAAAGAGGGGTAAGAAAAAGGGAAGAGACCCCTAAACTCGGATACTAACGTATCCTCGTGGGGTGACGAGGATTGGGGCATGACAATAAAGTGCAGGTTTTAAGTTATCCCCACCAAATTATATAAAAAAAAAAAAAAAAAAAACGGTTTAGAATACCGCGTATCTATATATCTTTTGGCAATTTTAGGAGAATGTTATGCGCGAAAATGGTAGAAGTATGGTTGAAATGCTCGGGGTGCTGGCAATTATCGGGGTTCTTTCAGTCGGGGCAATTGCCGGTTATTCTAAAGCGATGATGAAATATAAGCTCAACAAACAAGCGGAACAGATTTCAGAACTTCTAAACAATAGTATTATTACTGCTGAAAAATTTTCAGCACCGGTTTCAACCAAGTATGCTGAAAAAATGTTAATTCCTTATTACATCAAAATGAATATCGTACCAGATGAGATGATAAGAGCTGGTACTACAAATTATGTATATGATGTTTTTGGCAATGAAATAGATATAGACTATTGTACCGATCCGACATCAAAGCGTATAACATATTTAAGATTTACCATCAATGGGAAAAAAGGTGATCCTTTTACTGATCAATGCGTTAATTTATTACAGCTTCTTAAACTTTTTCAATCTCATATTTATCAAATACTCATAACAAATAGAGGTGTTGGATCGCAGGGTATCCATAATAATGATACATGTTCAGAAGCTGATAAAAAATATGGACGTTGCTGGAATAACTTATCTTTTAAATACCTTGCTGATTTTTGTAACTTTTGTAATAAAAAGGATTTAGATTATTGTGTTTTACAAGTAGTTTATTACACAAAGGATTTATAGATATTTTGAAGCAAGGTCGGGACTTCCTGTAAGACATGTAATAACAAACCCCTGATTTTATCAGGGGTTTGTTATCTTAAAAGAAATCATTTTAACAGATTTTCGGTGCTTTCGACCACTTCGTCAACCGTGATACCGAAGTGCTCATAAAGTTTATCGCCCGGTCCCGACGCACCAAAACCGTCCATACCGATAATATCACCCTCGAGCCCGACATATTTCTCCCAGCCAAACTTGGCAGCTGCCTCAATAGCGATTCGCGGACATTTGCCCAACACTTGGTCTTGATATTCCAGCGTTTGCAAATCAAACAATTCCGTACACGGCATGGAAACAACCACCGCCTCAATCCCTTTTTCGCGTAATTTTTCTTGTGCTGAAACTGCCAACGCCACTTCCGAACCGGTAGCAATCAAGGTCACCTGCCGTTCTTTGCCGTTTGAAACATCCGAAATCACATAACCGCCTTTAGCTGTCAGATTTTCTTTTGCCGACGTTCTCAAAAGCGGCAACCCCTGACGTGACAACGCCAAAATACTCGGCGTCGATTCGCTTGTTAAGGCAATTTCCCAGGCTTCGGCTGTTTCCACCACATCGCACGGGCGGAAAGTATATATGTTCGGCATTGCCCGGTATGAAGCCAAATGTTCAATCGGCTGATGCGTCGGCCCGTCTTCGCCCACCCCGATTGAATCATGAGTCAAAACATAAATCACGCGGATTCCCATCAGTGCCGCTAAACGCATTGCCGGTCGCATATAATCGGAGAACACGAAAAACGTACCGCCGTACGGTATCACCCCGCCATGCAAAGCCATACCGTTCATAATCGCCGCCATAGCATGTTCGCGAATACCGTACATCACGTTGTTGCCGTTATAATCACCGGCGGTTATGGTCTTCATTCCCTCAACAAGCGTCAAGTTTGAAGCCGCTAAATCAGCCGAGCCGCCCACAATCTGCGGTACATTCGGCACAATCGCTTCCAAACACATCTGTGATGCCTTGCGGGTGGCAACTTTGGTCTTTTCTTTAACAGCCTTTGCCTTAACCTCTTGCAAAGCTTTGTTCCAACCTTGCGGCAACACATCGGCAATATAATCTTGATAATCTTTGCCGGCCTTTTTAGCAAACTCATTCCAGGCAACATAGCTCGCCTGATTACGTTTTCCGGCCTTGCGCCATGCTTCCAAAACCTCAAACGGCACCTCAAACGGTGCTGTCGTCCAGTTCAATTCACGGCGCATGGCTGCCGTTTCTTCTGTGCCCAAAGGCGAACCATGACACTTGGACGTTCCGCTTTTGGTCGGTGCACCAAACCCGATTTTGGTCTTACAGGCAATCAGCGTCGGCTTATCTGCATTTTGTGCAGATTCGATTGCTTTTTCAATCTGAGCATAATCATGCCCATCAATCGCAATTGTATTCCACCCCAGCGCCTTAAAACGCGCCAACTGATCAACCGAGCTTGCCTTGTCAACCGTACCGTCAATTGTGATATTATTGTTATCCCATAACACAATCAGCTTACTTAATTTCAAGTGTCCGGCCAAAGCTGCTGCTTCTTCGAAAATCCCTTCCATCAGGCAACCGTCGCCGCATATGACATATGTATAATGGTCACAAAGTTCATTGCCAAATTTAGCATTAACGATTCGTTCTGCCAATGCCATGCCGACAGCAGAAGAAATTCCCTGCCCGAGCGGCCCGGTCGTCATATCAATACCGGCAAGATGCCCATATTCCGGATGTCCGGCAGTTTTAGCGCCCAATTGGCGAAAATTTTTAATATCTTCAATATCAATATCCGGATAACCTAAAAGGTATAAAACCGAATACAAAAGCATGGAACCATGCCCCGCTGATAAAACAAAGCGGTCACGGTCAAACCAACGCGGCTGTTCCGGATTGATTTTTATATATTTGCCGAACAACACGGCTGCCACATCAGCCATTCCCAAGGGCATCCCCGGATGTCCGGAATTTGCTTTATCAATAGCATCGGCGCTCAAAAAACGAATGGCATTAGCCATATCTTGATAATTATATTGCATAAAACGCTCCTTTATTTTTTCTTATATTCAAGATCATAAGCATTGGCAATCAAGCCCAAAAAGATATCCAAATCATACGTGCCGGGCACGGGTATCGTCAGCTCGCCGGCATCTGCGGTAAATTCCATTTCATTAACGCCTATTGGCATATTAGCTTTGGCAAAATAGGTTTTACGCCCTAAAAAGCTTGTTGGTCCCTCAACCGTTTCCAGATAGTAAGAAAATTGCACATCGGTTACATCACTGTCGCTTAAACGCGTTACCTTAAATTTCGGCTTCACGACGGCGCGGTCTTTTTCCACTTTTTCATTAAAATAGCAAAAGCCCTCATAACCGACGGCTTTGATTTCAAACAATTCTTGATAATCTTCTTTTTGGACGATTTTGACATCATCTTCACGAATATGGATTTTTGGGCAACCTTCCACATCTTTTAAATAAGAAGTATCATCAGCGCCGGAAACCACAACATAATGATTATCCGTACGGTTAAAAGAACAGGCTGCCAAAACAGCGATTAAACTCAGGGCTAAAACACTTTTTTTCATAGTTCCTCCTTTTACTTTTTTTAAGAGTATAAACACAAACAATTATTTTGTAAACAACGCAACCAATTCACTGTGATTAGAATAAACAAACTGGTCAACAAGCGTCACGCTTTTGAGCATGTAACCGCCTGTAATCAAGACATTGGCATCATTAACAAAACTGTGCGGATTGCAGGACACGGCAATAATTTTCTTTGGTCTTTTATCCGGTGCGAGCAATGTCAACTCTTTAACTTGCGTGGCCGCACCCGCCCGCGGCGGATCAAACACAACCGCGTCAAAACCTTCCAACTCCGCTCCCGCCAATGGATATTTAAACAAATTGCGTTGCTTGATTTCAATATTATGCATCATCTGCCGATTTACTGAAAGTTGAAAACCTTTCAACAAACTTTCGCTTACATCAACCGCCGTAATTTTATTTCCCGAAATACCCGCCAACGGATACGAAAACGTACCGATGCCGCAAAACAAATCCGCAATTTTGCCACACGTATCACCCAAATATTTAACCACTGTTTCGACCAATGCCGATTCTCCGGCTTTAGATGCCTGCAAAAAAGTTCCCGGAGCAACATAAACATCACAAGACCCGATTTTAATAATTGGTTTTATTTTTTCAATAATCGGTTCTGCCTCGTCCGAGTTTTTGCGCCGGTATGAAAAACGCACAATTTTTTCTTTAGCGTTAACAAACTCAAAAATTTCCATTTTTTGTTCAAGGCTCAAATCGGCATCATATTCCAAAACCACATCTAACCCATTATCAGCATCCAGCAGCAACACATCACCGCCTGTCGCCGGTTTGGAAGTTTGCTTTTTTTTCTTTTTTATTTTTACATCTTCCTTGCCAACGATACAAAACCTTTCTAAAAACAACCGCAAATCCGCCAAAACCGCATTAATATTCTCGGTAACGGCAAAACACTGCTGACAATCAACAATTCTTCCGCTGCGATTTTCATTAAAGCCCAAAACAAACTTATTATTCTGCTGCCCAAAAGCAAAAGCCGCCCGCCGCCGCGCGCCGTCAGCCAAAAAAATCGGTTTCTCCCAAACATAATCTCGCTGCTTTAACACCGTATTTAAAATTTGCAGCACTTTTTCTTCTTTAATTTTTCTGTATTCTTCTTCCGTCTTATCGCGAAAACAACATCCGCCGCAATCTGGTTGATAGCTGCACCCCATGTTTTTTTAATCCTCAACTATATGATTCGTTTCAACACCGTCAAGCAATGAAATTTCCTTATTATCTTCTTGCGCAAACGCCGGATGCATCATTTTTTCTTTATCATGATGTTGATGACTTGTTTCCATAGCAACAGTCATCTGCTCGTCGTAAACCACAACACAATTACGGCCGCTTTCTTTAGCCTGATACATGGCATCATCTGCCATCTTAATCATTAAACCGACATCATCGGCAATGCCTGAAGGCGCCACGCCGACACTCACCGTAAACCGCACCGGCTGACCATCATCTGAATATACCACAGCAGAAGCCACCGATTCGCGCAAGCGATTTGCCACCATATAGGCAATATCCGGCGTCACTTTATTTAAAAAGACAACAAACTCTTCTCCGCCATAACGCGCAACAATATCTTCCGGCCTCAATGAACGTTCACAAATTGCCGCCAATTCCATAAGAACTTTATCGCCGACTTTATGACCATAAGTGTCATTAACATTTTTAAAATGATCGGCATCCAACATTAAAATAGCAAAAGGTTCTTTTTGCTGATGAGCTTTATTTATTTTTTCCGCTATTTTTGTTTCAAAATAACGCCGGTTATAAACAGCCGTCAGCGGATCACGATCTGCTTGTGATTGTAAAAGCGATTCGCGTTGTTTGCGGAAAGTTATATCTTGAAAAGCCGAATATAAAACAACATCATTATTATAGTCCACCACATTAACCGAAGCCAAAAGCCAAAACGGCGTATTACCGACCGGTGTTTTAACCAAAATTTCAAAATCATGCACTTCTTTATTTTTTTCCAGCCGTTCTGTTAAAATTTTCCGATTATCGGCATCCACAAAAAAATCTCTAAAATGATAACGAAATAATTGTTCTGCTGCCAAACCGAACAACTTAACGGCATTGTTATTTGCCATAAGTAAAGTATCATCGCTCAAACGGGATATAATAATCGGGAACGGTGAAGACTTAATAATATTTTCAATATTTCGGTTTGTACGCCGCTGTGCTTCTTTTTGTACAGCAATGATATGCTGCAAATCCTGCAGATAGAAAAGATAATAAGAAAAGCCCAGCAAAACAATCAAATCAACCGGCACATACCATGGATACGCACATTTGCAAAGTATCGGCATGGTCATCAATACAATCAAACCGCCAACAGCCGTACTGGCAACAAGTTCAGCCGGACGCTTCCATATATGCGAACGCGATACAAAGCTCAAAAAAACATACGTCATACCAATAATCGGCAATATTTGACGAATATTAGCGACAAGATCAGCATTATCGGCAACAAAGATTGCATATAATATCAAAGCCAGGCCGACACTAACAAGCGCAAACAAAACATTAACATTCAGCGCGGCATTCATCAATAGCCAAGACGATGCCATAATAAACAAAACGGCACTGGTCAAAACTAAAAGCATTTCTGCCAAAGTCAAAATTTTTGCCGATACGGCATGCGAATAAAAAAATCCGGCATAACTTTGTACTAAAGAAGTTACAAAAACAATTGCCAACCCGGCAAGTAAAAACAACAAACCACGCCCAACTTTAAGCTTTCGAACATAAAAAGTTGAAAAAACCAGAAAAACAAAAGCCAAGCCGCTTAACAGCCAGCGTGTTCCATACCCAAAAATTTCAAAGCTCAACATATTAACGACTCTTAAACTCTATTAATATATTCACTATATAGGCAAAAGCAAAAAAAACAATTGAAAACTTCTGGTAAAAATAAAAAATTGACGATTGTTTTTTAAAATTGTATAAAATAGTAGTCTGAACCTTTTAATGATATGATGAGGATCAACAAATGTGTAAAAACAATTCCGACCATTTTAGCCATCGATTCACCCTTAATATTGACAAGCTCCCTGCACAAGCGATTGATTGCTTTTCTCGAACAATTTTAATTTCAGCATTGTTCCTCGGTCTTTTATTATGTTTCTTTGGAATTTATTATTTTTTAAGCCCTACCCTTGCCGGCATTGCCGACATTGAAAAAAATCTGCCTCAAACCCACATCAAAATCCATACTTTGGTTTCGCCTGTCATTTTCAATGCCCTAATATTTTTGATAGGAGCCGGCATCGTTTTGGTGTCATCTGTCAAATTGGCTCGTTATAAAATCATTCGTTTTGATGGCAGCAATATCTATGTAAAAAAACACCTGATATTTAGCCAAGACACTTCATTCACCGAACCTTTATACAATTATATCGGGGTTCGTTTACGGGTTAAATTTTACCAATTTGGTATTTTTAATAAAAACAAATTTATCATTGAGCTTTACCATAAAGACCCGTCTAAAATCGTCCCTCTTTACATCAGCACCAGCAAACGCCATCTCCGCCGCATCTGGCGCACATATGCTCAAAAGCTCAAAATGCCCGGGATTACAATTTCTGAAAAAGGCATGGTATCTCGCAATTTCAATGACTTAAGTCGCCCTTATATTGAAGTTGCCTCACAATGGCATTTGCCCAAAAATTTTGCCTATGCACAAGAAAAACCCGCCTATATTACATTTAAGAGCCGCAAGACCGGAGAAAAAATGATTAAAATTCATAAAACTTTTTTTGACGCATACAGCTTTTTAAGTGCTTTTGCCATAATTGTTTTTGGAGCTTTACTAATTTATGCTGGCATAAACCATAACGTCATGGAAAATCATGTATCGCCCAATCTGCTGCTGATGTTTTATGCTTTTTTACTTTCGGTCATTTTATATTCTTTATTAAACTTATTTATAAAAGACATCATCATTTTAGCACACAATCAAATAATTGTTTTTCGAAAAATAGGCCTTTTAAAAATCCGCGACGGAATAATTGATTTAAAAGACATCAAAGGTATAGACATAAATTATACACCGACGGCTGATCGCTATTTTCTAGCCATCATTTCTGATAAAAACACCATATTTATCGGCAACAAACTTCCGGTGGATGGTTTAAGATGGATACGCTCGGTTATTATTAATGAAATAATTGGTAATTAGTGATATAAACCGATTGATATAATGCTATTTTGCTTTATATTTAAAAAAATTGTTTAACAAAGGAAATTCGCCATGAAAAATTCTAAAAACAAAAAAATTCAGCCTCAAACGGAAACCGTAAAAAAAGCCGCCGCTGCCAAACATCCGGCGGCATATGATGAAGCCGTAACTGATGCCTTCATCCAGGAAGTAACCGAAGAAGTCAAAAACGATAGTTGGAAAGCTTTTTGGAACAAATACGGTTTATTTGCCATACTACTGGTCATAATCGCCGTCAGCGCTGCTGTCAGTTTTGAAACCATTAAGAGCTGGAAAGAAAAACAATACCAAGCCCAAACTGAAAATTACTTGATGGCATTAGAAGCCAATGAAAATTACGAAAACAGTCTGAAAGCGCTTGAAAAAATTGCAGCCTTAAACAAAGGCTTATATAGTGAACTGGCGCGCATCCAAATTGCCGGCATTTTGTTTGAACAAAACAAAAACGCCGAGGCTGAAGCCATGTTGCAATCCATTGTTGATAATGAAAAAATAAGTTCAAGAATTCGCCATTTAGCAGCTATGAAACTTGCCACATACAAAATCGACACAGCCCCCGGCGCCGAGTTACAGACTTTGCTGCAACCCATTGCCGAAAGCAAAAATTCTTGGGCACCGTTAGCCAAAGAAATGCTTGCTATGACAGCTATTCGTGACGGCGACATTGAAACGGCAAGAACTCTTTATAAATCCCTGCTTGAAACCGAAAACATCTCTGAAAATTTCAAAAGCCGCATTCAAGATATGCTATCTGCCCTAAACGACATGTAAACTAGGCAATTTTATAAGCATAAACCAAAAATTGGAGAAAAACATTGTCGCATAAATTTAGAGCTTTGGGACTTCTGATTTTAGCAGCAGGAATAACATCTTGCGGAATATTTTCCGATGATAAAAAACTACCATCTGGTCAACGCATTTCTATTTTAACAGACAAAGCGCCGCAAAACACAAAAACAAATAAAATTCCCGCTGCTGCCATACCGGCTGCCATCCTTAACTCTGATTGGCGGCAAACCGGAGCCACGCCATACCATATCATAGGAAATTTACAAACTTCCGATAAACCTGAACAGATATGGAAACAAAATTTTGGCAAAGGCGCCTCTAAAAGAAACTTACTTTTGGCTGCGCCTGTGGTTTTTGAAAACATCATTTATGCACAAGACGTCGACGGCTCGGTCACCTCTTTTAATTTGCATAACGGCAAAAAAGTTTGGCGACAAAAACTAAAATCCCTAACAAAAAATGAAAAAGAAAATGGTCTAAACGGCAGCGGCATTGCCGTTAATGATAACGCTTTATATGCAACCACCGGGTTTGGCAGCATTTTTGCACTCAATCGTAAAAACGGAAATATTCTATGGCGTAAAGATATAAACACGCCTTTGCGGACGGCTCCGACTGTTTGTGATGATAAGCTTATTATCCAAACCCTGGACAACCATATTTTTGCCTTAAACACGCAAAACGGAAAAGAAGTATGGAAATACAACATATCAGCGGAAGACACGGTTTTAGCCGGCAGTTCAACACCGGCATGCCTTCCGGATAAAAACCTTGTTATCGCAGGTTTTTCCAATGGTGAAATACATGCTTTTAATGCCGATGTCGGATACCCGCTTTGGTCAATCCCTTTAATCGACAACAGCCGCATTAATGTTTCAACAGACATTAATGCCATCAAAGCATCGCCTGCTATCGACAATGATACCGTTTATGCCATCGGACATAATGATTTGTTAGCTGCTATTGATTACCGCACCGGCGAAAACAAATGGACCATAAAAATTGGCGGGACAAATATGCCCTGGATTGTCGGAAACTATATTTTTGTTTTATCCAACAATAACGAATTGTTTGCCATAAACAAAAACAACGGAAAAACATTGTGGCAGACAACACTATTAACCGAATACCCTTTGGAAGAACGCAGCAACATTTACTTAAGCGGACCGGTTATGATAAACAAAAACTTGCTCATAGCAGCTTCAAACGGCATTGTTTATGAAATTTCATCAACCGACGGTCAAATCATACACCGCCGCGATTTAGATGAACCTTTGCCGATTGCTCCGATTGTTGCCGATTCCACCATTGTTTTCACCACCAACGATGCTGATTTGCTCGTATATAAATAAGGAACAAAAATGAGCTTAAAAATTGCTATAATCGGTCGCCCGAATGTCGGGAAATCAACCCTTTTCAACCGTCTTACCGGAAACAAACTGGCTATTGTCCACGATTTGCCCGGTGTCACCCGTGACCGCAAAGAAAGCAAAAGCAAATTTCGCGGACTGGATTTGGTTTTAATTGATACGGCAGGTTTTGAAGCCGCCAAAGATGGCAGTATTGAACAACGCATGCGCGCACAAACAGAACGCGCCATCCGTGAAGCTGATGTCTGTTTATTTATGATTGATGCCCGTAGCGGTCTGCATCCTTACGATGAAACATTTGCCGCCATTGTTCGTCAAAGTGGCAAACCTGTTATCCTGTTAGCCAACAAATGCGAAGGAAAACTTCAGGAAGACAGTATTTATGAAGCCTATAAACTTGGCTTGGGCGAGCCAATTCCGTTTTCTGCCGAACACGGACTTGGTCTGGAAGATTTATACACCGAACTGGCAGATTTAAACAAGAGCATTCAAACGACATCAGAAGAAGAAGCTGCAACTGATGAAAAACCTTTGCAACTAGCCATCGTTGGCAGACCAAACGTCGGCAAATCAACATTAGTCAACGCTCTCTTAAACGATGAACGGATGCTAACCGGTCCCGAAGCCGGCATTACCCGTGATGCCGTATCTTCTGCATGGGAATGGAAAGGCAAAAAAATTAATTTAGTCGATACTGCCGGTCTGCGCCGCCAATCAAGAATTACCCATTCGTTGGAAAAAATGTCGGCAGCCAGCACCAAGCACGCCGCATTCATGGCTCAAGTCGTCGTTTTAGTATTAGATGCCGATGCTGTTTTAGATAAGCAGGATTTAACCATTGCGCGGCAAGTCATTGATGAAGGACGCGCTTTGGTTATTGCCATCAATAAATGGGATATTGCCAAACGTTCCGAAGCCTTAGAACGGTTAAACGATAAATTACAAACTTCATTAACTCAAGTAACCGGCATCCCGACCGTAACCATTTCTGCTTTAAAACACGAAGGTCTTGATAAATTGATGAGTGCGGTTTTTAAAGTATATGAACGCTGGAACACCCGCATTCCGACCGCACCGTTAAACAAATGGTTTACCGATGTTCAAGAGCAAAACACACCCCCTTTGGGCAAAAACAAACGCCGCATTAAATTAAAATACATCACACAAGCCAAAACCCGCCCACCGGCATTTTATATTTTTTCAAGCAATCCGGAAGGTTTACCGGATTCGTATCTGCGTTATCTGACAAACAGTTTAAGGGAAACTTTTGATTTAGGCGGCATACCAATTCGCATTACCGTACGCAAAAGCGACAACCCATATGCCGGAAAGGCAAAAAAAGCCTAACCTTCTTCCAAATGCAGCATAACTGAAATGCCTAAAAGACCAACCACCAGCGTCGGCGTCCATACCGCCAGCCACACCGGAATATAGCCGTTTATGCCAAAGGCATAGACCACCTGCGAACTAAAATACACCACAAAACCGGTAGTGATTCCGGCCACAATCATAAACATTACCCCGCCTTGACGCATATTGGCTTTCAACGAAAATATAGCCGCCACCAAAACCATGGCAACCAACAAGAAAGGTGATGCCAAAAGCGAAAGATAGCGCATGCGGTGCCGTTGCGCCGAAAACCCCGACGATTCATAAAAATGGATAGTATCCGGCAAATCCCAGACCGAAATAGCGTCAGGGTCGATAAAGTTCTCTTTAATGCGCTGTAAATCAATGCTTGTTTCATATTCAATCGAAGGCAGCGTCTTGGTTGGCTGACCACTGGCATAAATTTTCACCCCGCGCAATCGAAGGACATTACCTTCCAATTCACCAACCAACCCTTCAACCCGTCGCACGATTTGTGAACTTCGGTTCATTTCCAAAATACTAACATCGCGCATGGATAAAACTTCGTTTTCTTCCTGCCGCAGCGACTTTGCCTGAATAACCAACACTTTATCCTCACCGGCAGCTTCCCTTATCCACAAACCCTTACTGGAAAACAACATTGCCTTTGGGTTGCGCGTCGCAAAACGATATTTGATTGTTTCATGCAACTCATACATCCTTGAAGAAATCGGATTGACAAACGCTATATTAATTGCTCCGACGATAAAAACCGACAATAAAACAGGCGCCAAAAATCCCCACACTGAAACACCGGCTGACCGAATAATCACATATTCGTTGCTCTTGCTCACACGCCAAAAAGTAATCATTGCCGCCACCATCATCACAAATGGCAAAACCTTATCCACCGTTTGCGGCAAACGGGTAATGACATACTCAAAAACATAGCTCATACCGACATCTTCGCGGCCGGATATACGGCGCAAAGCCTCAATGGCGTCAAACATCATGATAATACCCATGATGGTCACCAGCACCAACAAAAAGGTTACAACAATTTGCTTTGCCAGATATCGTCCTAATATTGAATTTAACCGCATATGTTTCCTTTTATCTCAAAATTTCAGTCAAAATACTCTAATGATAAATATCTCTCAATGGCATCCGGCAAGATAACCACAATATTTTTGCCATGCATTTCCGGCCGCTTGGCAAGTTCCAAAGCAGCACACAATGCCGCCCCTGCCGAAATACCAACCGGCAATCCTTCAACTTGTGCTGTTTCTTTTGCTATCGCAAACGCGTCGCGACTGTTCACATGAACAATTTCATCAACCAGTTTTTCATCATAAAGCGGCGGAACAAAATTTGCACCGATTCCTTCAATTTCATGCGAACCTGCCTTACCGCCTTCCAAAACCGGACTTTCTAAAGGTTCCACCGCCGCAACATATAAGTCGGGATTACAAGTTTTAAGCGCTTTAGCCACACCTGTAATTGTTCCGGCAGTTCCCACACCGCAAACCAACACATCAAAATCACCGCCGGTATCTTCCATTAATTCCATCGCCGTGCCCAAAGTATGCGCACCGGGGTTAGCCTTGTTTTCAAACTGTTTCAACCAAATAACATTCGGATTTTTTTCAGCCAATATTTCCGCTTTTTTAACCGCGCCTTCCATACCATCTTCTGCCGGCGTTAAAATAACTTCCGCACCAAAATGTTTCATCAGTTTAATCCGCTCCTGCGACATATTTTCCGGCATAACAATAACCAATTTATAACCTTTGGCCGCACACATCGCCGCCAATCCAATTCCGGTATTTCCCGATGTCGCCTCCACAAAAACCGTTTCCGGTGTAATTTTATCGGCGTCTATTTTTTCCAACATCATCAACGCCACTCTGTCTTTAACCGAAAAAACCGGATTATAAAACTCGCATTTACCCCAAATTTTGGCTTTAAGCTTATGTTTTTCCGCCAACTGATTAAGCTGTACCAGCGGCGTGTGACCGACAAGTTCCGTAATGGATTGATATATCTTAGCCATTGCCTTACCTCCGGAATTAAAAACCTCACAACACTTCTTTTGCTTCTTTAATCAGTGAATCAACAAACGCCGGCAATCCGACTTGCCGCACACGTTTCATTCTCTCGCAGGAAATAATTTTTTGCACTTTGTAAATCGTATCTTCTACGTTTTCATTTACAATGACATAATCAAACTCGTTCCAATGCTCAATTTTTTCAACAATCATATTCATACGCTTATCTATCACCTCTTTAGAATCCGTGCCGCGGTTGATAAGCCGTCGATGCACTTCTTTAACCGAAGGCGGCAGCAAATAAATCGTCACCACATCATCCGGTGCTTTTTGCCGCATTTGCCGAACACCAACCCAATCCATATCAAAAATAACATCCTGCCCGACATTAATAAAGCTGTCCACTTCCGAACGCAGCGTGCCATAACGTGAACCGTATTGCGAATCAACGTATTCATAAAAAGCGTCTTGTGCCAAATATTCATTATATTGTTCATCAGTGATATAATAATAATCAACCCCCTCTTGCTCGCCCTCGCGCTTGGCGCGAGTTGTGACCGATACCGAAAACTTCAAATTGGAATCTCTTTTCAACAATTCTTTAATCACCGTGCTTTTGCCGGTTCCCGACGGTGCTTCAACAATAAACATGGCGCCTTTACGGGTTTTTCTCAAAACATCAATAACATCAGCCATAATTTTTACTCCACATTTTGTACTTGTTCGCGAAATTGTTCAATAAAAGCTTTTAGAGCCATACCGCGATTTGTTTGTTCAATATCCATAGACTTGGAGCATAACGTATTTGCCTCGCGGTTGAGTTCTTGGCACAAAAAATCCAAACGCCGACCAACCGGATTATTCTCTTCCAAAAGTTCTTCCGCGGTTTTAAGGTGCGCTTCCAAACGATCCAACTCTTCTTTAACATCAGCGCGCATAATCAAAAGCAAAGCTTCCTGATTGAGCCTGTCTTCGGAAACCGCGGCATCATCAGCCAGTTCTTTAATCTGTCGCCAAATTTTTTCTTTGATTTTTTCCGGTGCTTTTTCGCTAATCTGCCGAACTTCTAAAACATTCTTCCGAATTTGCGCCAAAATCACCTGTAAAGCTTGTCCGATTTTTTCACCTTCACACTGCCGCGATTCTTTCAACGCCAGAGCTGCCTTTTCAAAACTCTGGCACAAGACCTTTCCCAATGCCGCCGTTTCTTCATCATCGGGCGTATTTTCGGCAGCTTTAATTACACCGTTTATTTTCAAAAATTCAACCGGAGATGGTTTTGCAAAAAAATCAGGCTCAGTCTTGCAAACTTCACGGGCTTTGTCAACCAATGCCGCCAAAAGCCCCTCATCAACCATCAATGACGGATTGGTATTTTCAACTTCCAACATCAGGTTGATATTGAATGTACCGCGCGAAAAAACACGCATGCATATGTTTTTAACATCGTTTTCCAGCATATCCAACCACTGCGGCAATCGGATTTTAACATCGGTGTTTTTGGCATTTACGCTTTTGATTTCCCACACCCACATATACCTTTTGTCTTGATACGCAAAATCGGCTTTTTGTCGGGCAAAACCGGTCATACTGGATAAATGCAAAACTTTTCTCCTTTTATTTTTGATTTTATGTAGTATAGTTTGTATCGGTTAATATATTACTAGGAAATTCTCATGAATAAAAACATAAAAAACATTTTAATAACAGGTGCCTCATCCGGCATCGGCGAAGCTTTGGCTCTATATTACGCCGGACAAGGAGCCGAACATTTGTTTTTATGCGGCCGCAACGCTCAAAGATTAAACAACGTTGCCGGCGAATGTTCGCGTTTGGGTGTCAAGGTGCATACTGAAATTTTAGATGTCACCGACCGCCAAAAAACCGCTGAATGGATTGAAAAATGCGAAAAAATTTCCCCACTTAACTTGATAATCGCCAACGCCGGCGTTTCCACCGGCGCAGAAACGCCCGAAAACATATACAACACCTTTAATACCAACATTTTTGGCGTTTTAAACACCATTACCCCCGGCATTGAAATATACCGCCGCCGCAATTCCGCAGAAAAAGCTGTTTTGGCAATTGTTTCCTCTATCGCCGGCTACCACGGCTTGGCCGGTTGCCCCTCATATAGCGCATCCAAAGCCTGTGTCAAAGCTTATGGCGAAGCCATGCGGATTCGCCTAGCCAAAGAAAACATCCAACTCAATGTCATCTGCCCGGGATTCGTTCGTTCACGCATCACAGACAAAAACACCTGCCCAATGCCGTTTTTCATGGAAGCCGAAAACGCCGCCGCCATCATTGCCGCCGGCATAGAAAAAAACATCGGGCTGATAACTTTCCCATGGCCGATGCGGCTGGCAGCGTGGCTGGGCGCAATTTTGCCCAACTGTATCAGTAATTTTATTTATGGCAAACTCCCCTACAAGGTCTGATTAAAAAATCAACTGCGTTTACGCCGCAAAAGCAAACACAAAGCGCCCGCACCGCCCATTTTTTCTTGCGGATGAATATAAGTCAGAATAAGCTGCTTTAAATTATCCTGATTAAGCCATTGCGGCACCCGCTCACGCAACACACCTTTGGGCTGAAAAACATCTTCATCGGCATGATAAAGACCTTTACCGGTAATAATCATCACACAACGTTTGCCCGAAAGATACGATTCGGTCACAAACCGCCGCACCGCCTCATAAGCTTTGTCTTCCGTATAGCCATGCAAATCCAACACGCCTTCCACCGGAAACGCGCCGCGTTTAAAACGCCGCATGGTGTTGCCGTCAATATCCGCGTGCGTGCCTAATTTCAAGTCATGTTTAATCAACTTAAGCGGTACGGCTTCTTCCCGTTCCCGCAATTGCAGTTTCTTTTGTTTTACCGGCGCGGCAATTTTATTTTCCGGCAACCGTTGAACATCACGAACACTTTCTTGCCAGAATTCTTCATCTTCATTATCGGTCACTGATTTTCACCTCGGCATGACGCGGCAACAGAATATAATAACGCCCGACCGCATTCATTTTTCCGGCTGAAAGCAAAGCTTCTTCGCCGTGTCCCCAAAAATAATCGCCGCGCACCGCGCCTTTAATGGCACCGCCAATATCCTGCGCAGCCATCAATTTTTCAATCGGCTCTTTATCCGGACCGGTTGTTTCCAACCAAAGCAGGCTGCCGAGCGGAATATAACGATTATCCACCGCCAGACTTCTGCCTGCGGTCAACGGCACGCCCAAAGCGCCGATAGGACCTGTCGCGTCTGACAACCTATGAAAAATAAAACGCGGGTTTTCATCCATGCTTTCTTTTGCCTTTTGCGGATTCTCTTTGAGCCAATCGCGGATTTTATCCATAGATGCCTGCCCCGGCTTTAACAAGCCTTTTTTTAACAAAATGCTGCCGATTCCTACAAATTTATGTCCGTTATTGTCGGCATAACGGATTCGCACCGCCGTTCCGTCATCCAAAACCGCCACTGCCGAACCCTGAATCTGCATCAAATAAATGTCCACCGCATCATCGCCCCACAACACCACCGGCGCATCAACACCGTTGCGGCTGATTTCCGCACGGGTATAATACGGCACGACTTGATTGTTTTTCACCCGTCCCAACAAACGTTGACGCGGCAAACTTTCATCAAAATCACGCAAATTTATCTCAAGTAAATCGTTAGGCTTACCATAAATGGGATGTTGATATTTGCCGTGTTTATGCTTGGAAGCTCTGATCTCCGCTTCATAATAAGACGTAAATTTCCCCTGCGGATTAAGATTTTCCATCACCAGATAAGGACGGAAATTTTCAATCAAAAAACGCCGCATGGCACGATTGCTTTTAACATCTTCCGTCACAAAACGCCGACAAATTTTAAGATAAGCTTCCGGTGCAATTTTTATTTGCGCCGTATTTAAAAGTTCCGGCTTTTTCTGCACAGCCTCACAACTCAAGCGCCACGCCGGAATAATTTGCATCAAATCATCATCGGCAAAATGACGCAAATCAGACCAACTTGCCGGTTGCAATTCCACCCCGCGTTCGGTCCCGACAATAATTTGCGGTGAAGTTTTTTCTTTCACGCTGCAGGCAAACAACCCCAAAACCAACAATATAAGTCCGATTCGTTTCATAAAGCCCTTTCTTTTTAAGGATGTTTTTTGGTTGAAACCAAAAGCCATGCCGGAGATTTTGCATTAAGGTCACGTTCAAAAGTCCACACATCCGTAATTTTCTGCACGAAATTTTCATCGCCTTCAATCACTTCTCCGGCAGCATTTTTCAACAAATTAATCTGTTCGCTGATAAACTTGACCACAATTTGAGCGATTCCTTTAGAAGAAATTTTTGCATCTTCAATATTCATTTCATCAACTTTGATTAAATCCGTTTCGGCAACAATTCCCTCTTCGGTGCGCTGTTTGATAATTTCCTGAAATTTAGCAAACAACTTTTTACCGGTCAGCATTTTTAACGTTTCTTCATCACGGTTGGCAAAAGCACTCAAAATCATCTCAAAAGCCTTGCTGCAGCGGCGGCAGAAATCCGCCCTGTCAAAATGCGGAATAGAACACAAAACTTTATCCACACCTTCTGCTTCTTCAACATTTTGCGCTGTTTTTGTTACCGGCGCCAAATTCATTTTTTCTTCAATTTCATGGCGCATTTTTTCATAAGCTTTTTCAAAATCCTCGCGTGAAACAATTCTCACCTCAGGCTTTCCCTCATCCGGTCTGGTTCCCAAAACACTCCGCAAACGGGCAAAAATCAAAACCGCAACAATAAGCAAAAAAATTATATCCAAATAAGCTGACATTTTCATACCTCTTTATTTAACCTAACTATATATATAAAAACTTTTCTTAACATTATCAACTATTATATTTGACGGATTAGAATATTTGCGCTATGTAATACGGTAGAATTTTGTTTTGATTAAAAATAAGGAAAAAAAGATGAGTGAAAACAATCAACAACCTGCTATTATGATTAATAGTCAATATATAAAAGATTTATCGCTTGAAATTCCGCACGCACCATCAATTTTTGCCAAGATGAACAAGCAGCCGACTTTAAAAGTTGATATCAATGTACAATCACAAAAACTGGAGAACTCAAGTTACAATGTAACATTAAATCTGGCTCTAAACGGCGACATTGAAAATGAAAAATTATTTATTCTGGAGCTTTCCTATGCCGCCGTTGTCACCTTAAACCTCCCTGAGGAGCACATTGAACCGGTTTTAGGCATTGAAATTCCGCGGCTGTTGTTCCCCTTTGCCCGCAACGTCATCACACAATGTTTAACCGAAGGCGGACTACCGCCCTTTATGTTAAATCCAATTGATTTTGCCGCCGTTTACAACGCACGTAAAGCAGCCGAAAACAACACGGCAAACAATACGACAAACGCTGCCAATAATGTTTAAATCTGCGCGGCTGTGCACCAAATGGACAGCCGCAATTTATTGAGTTTATATATGCGTTTGGCTCTTTTTCAACCCGATATTCCCCAAAACACCGGCACGTTATTACGTCTTGGCGCATGTCTAAATTTTCCGTTAGACATTATTGAACCCTGCGGTTTTATCTTCAATGAAAAAGCCATGCGCCGCGCCGGTATGGATTATCTTGAGCTGGCGCAATACCGCCGTCACAACTCATGGACGGATTTTTTGGAATACCGTCAAACGCACCCGCAAGAATACGGACGGATTGTTCTGTTAACCACCCACGCCTCAAAACCTTATACAGAGTTTTCGTTTTGCCCCAATGATATTATTTTAATGGGACGCGAAAGCGCCGGCGTCCCGCAGGAGGTTCATGAACTTGCTAACGCACGCCTTTTAATCCCGATGGCACCACAAGCACGGTCGGTCAACATGGCGGTTTCAGCAGCCATGGTCGTCGGCGAAGCCTTGCGTCAAACAGGTTTGTTTCCGCCGCAAGTCTGATTGTTTTAAAAAAATCATTTTTTTTCATTTTAGGGGTAGATTTATGTCCAAAAATATGGTATATTCCAAACTGTTCTAAACAAAACACCAAACAAAAGGAGAGCTTATGAGCACCAAAAAAACGCCGTCTCTGGCTTTTAATGCCGGAGAATATGTTGTTTACCCGACCCACGGCGTCGGCAAAGTTTCCGACATCTCCAAACAGACCATTGCCGGAAGCGAGCTGGAGCTGTTGGTGGTTAATTTTGACAAAGATAAAATGACTTTGCGGATCCCTGTTTCCAAAGTTGAACATGTCGGCTTGCGCAAAATTTCGGAAGCATCAACCATCAATGACGCTTTAACGACATTAAAAGGAAAACCTAAAGTCAAAAAAATTATGTGGTCGCGCCGCGCGCAGGAATATGAAAATAAAATCAATTCCGGCAATCCGGTTGCCATTGCCGAGGTCGTGCGTGATTTATACCGCCACGAGAATCTGGCCGAGCAATCATACAGCGAACGCCAAATTTATGAGCAAGCGCTTGACCGTTTAGCAAGTGAAGTTGCCGTTTTTGACAACACTTCGCTTGATATCGCCAACAAAAAGATTTTAGATATCTTGGCAAAATAATTTCAGTCATCAAATAAAAAAACGACGTTAGCAAAACGTCGTTTTTTTATTTTTCTTTTTTGCCGCAATCAATAACAACTTCCTTATCAATGGTGTCATACCTGATAGCTGCCAACCCTTTGCGAAAAGCCAAGGCATATTGTCCGAAAATTTCATAACGCCAACCATTTAACGCCGGATTTGTTTTATCATTCGTGCCACAGGCGATGTCGCGTAAATTTTTTTCCGAAGCCACAACACTTGAAACCACATCGTTTTGTTCGCTTTTGATTTTTAACAGCAGGCGCAGCACTTCCACCAAAGCGCCGACAGAACTTGGAACATTGACTTGGCGTTCACGGTCAATCTTTCTCAATTCGCTGCCAAAAGGCATTTGCCGCGCCTTGTCCAAAACTTCTAAGATTTCTTTCCCCAACTTGCCCTTGACGACATCTTGATGAATATTGCGCACTTTTTCCATATCCTCAGGCGTCTTCGGCGCCACCGCGGCAATATTGACAAGCATTTCGTCTTTTAAGATTGACTGCCGCGGCATATTACATTTCATGGCGCGCCGTTCTCGCCAGGCTGCCAACTCTTTAAGCATTGCCAAAAACTGCGGACTATGCGCCGAATGGCGTATTTTAAGCCACACGCTATCCGGATCCGGCTTGTAAAGATTTTCATCGCACAAAGCGGCGGTTTCTTCATCAATCCAATGTTCGCGCCCGTGTTCCCGCAAATAAGCAGCAAGATATTGATAACACGGAATCAAAAACGTCACATCACGCAAAGCATATTCCAGCTGTTTGGTTGCAAGCGGTCGTTTGCTCCAATCAGTCAAGCGGCTGGATTTATCCAAATCAACTTTGGTAATCGCACGCACTAAATTGTCATAACTGATGGAAGGACCAAACCCGCAAACCATAGCAGCAATTTGCGTATCAAAAATCGGCGTCGGAATTTTGCCGCTCATATTATAAAAAATTTCAATATCCTGCCGACCGGAGTGAAAAACTTTCAAAATTTTTTCATCCGCCAAAACATCAAAAAACGCCGCAAAATCCATATTCGGCGCCAACGGGTCGACAATTGCGGCATCATCAACCCAACCGATTTGCAGCAAACACAATTTCGGATAATATGTTTTCTCGCGCACAAATTCTGAATCCACAGTGATAAACGATTGTTGCCGCAGCTCCGAACAAAGTGCATTCAAGGTTTCTGTATTTTCAATTATTCTCATCTGTATCTCTCATTGGTTGATTTAAAATACGCCTGATTGCTTAATATTTTTTTAATTTTATTGTTGCTTTTCTCGCAAAACGGCTCTAAAAACAAAAAAGCTGTTTTAATAAAAAATTGAGGAAAAAATGAACGAATATCGGACTCACACCTGCGGCGAACTGCGCCGCGAAGACGCCGGCAAACAAGTCAAGCTGGCCGGCTGGATTCATCGCAAACGCAATTTGGGAAATTTGTGTTTCGTTGATTTGCGCGACCATTACGGCATAACCCAATGCGTGGTGGATTCCTCGTCCGATTTGTTTGAAAAAATTGAAAACACCCGTGTAGAAAGCGTGGTCGGTTTTGTTGGCGAAGTCGCCGTGCGTGAAAGCATCAACAAAAACATGCCGACCGGCGAAATCGAACTCAAAGCAAAATCCATGGTGGTGTATTCCGCCGCTGATGTTTTGCCGATTCAGGTTTTTGGCGAAGATGACGCCCCTGAGGAATTGCGCTTAAAATACCGTTTTTTGGATTTGCGCAAAGAACGCATTCATAACAACATTATCCTGCGTTCAAAAGTGATTGCCGAAATGCGCCGTTTGATGACCGAACAAGGTTTTACCGAATATCAAACGCCGATTTTGACAGCCTCGTCGCCGGAAGGCGCGCGCGACTTTTTGGTGCCGTCACGCATCAACCCCGGCAAATTTTACGCTTTGCCGCAAGCCCCGCAACAATTCAAGCAATTATTGATGGTCTCCGGTTTTGACAAGTATTTTCAGATTGCCCCGTGTTTCCGTGATGAAGACCCGAGAGCCGACCGCAGCCCGGGAGAATTTTATCAACTGGATATGGAAATGTCTTTTGCCACGCAAGAAGATGTTTTTAAGGTTTTGGAACACACCATGGGCGGCATTTTCAACAAATTTGCCAACGGCAAAAAAGTCGATCAAGCGCCGTTTATCCGGATTCCGTTTAAGGAAGCAATGTTAAAATACGGCTCCGATAAACCGGATTTGCGCAATCCGCTGGTCATTGCCGACGCAACCGCGTTTTTTAACAATTCCGGCTTTGGGCTATATGACACAAAAGCAGCAAACGGCGAACAAATCCGCGCCATAGCCGCACCGAATGCCGGCGACAAGCCGCGTTCGTTCTTTGATAAGTTTGACGCTTTTGCCAAAGAAGAAGGAATGGGAGGCATAGCTTATGTCGCCTTTTCTTCCGCCGGCGCCAAAGGTATCGCCAAGTTTTTATCCGAAGAAAAATTAAACGAACTGAAGCAAACATTTGGTATCAATGACGGGGATGCGGTATTGTTTATGGGCGGCGCCCCGAAGCTTATCAATAAATTTGCCGGCAAAGTCCGCAACAAACTCGGCGAAGAACTGGGCCTGTTTGATTATAATGCGTTCAAACTCTGCTGGATTGTTGATTTCCCGATGTATGAAGAAAACGAAGAAACCGGCGAAGTCGAATTTTCGCATAATCCGTTTTCCATGCCGCAGGGCGGTTTAGACGCTTTATTGAATAAAAATCCGCTGGAAATTTTGGCTTATCAGTATGACATGGTCTGCAACGGGGTAGAACTTGCCTCGGGCGCGGTCAGAAACCATCAACCGGAAATCATGTACAAAGCGTTTGAAATTGCCGGTTACGACCACAGCGTGGTAGATAACAAGTTCGGCGGCATGATTAATGCTTTCAAATATGGTGCGCCGCCGCACGCCGGCTGCGCGCCGGGCATTGACCGCACGGTCATGCTTTTGCTTGACGAGCCGATTATCCGCGATGTGATTATTTTTCCGCTCAACGGCAAGGCGCAGGATTTGATGATGCAGGCGCCGAACACCGTCACCGAAAAACAGCTGAAAGAATTACACATCAAGCTGGATTTGGAAGATAAATAAAATAAACGTTTAGCAACAACCATAAGCACCTGGAAATCTCAGGTGCTTTTTTTTGTATAAAAGTTCTTGCTTTTTGTACAAAAATACATATTATATAAAACATACAAACCAATTATTAAATTACGCATTATGGACATTATGAATTTAAATGATGAAATAATCTTTCTACAACGTAGAGGTTATGACGAAGAAAAAGTTCGTGAAATTTTGTTAAAAAAGTTACAGTTAGAACAACAAGAAGTAAACCTTCCGCAACCGGAAGCCTTGACCTTGGCAAGACGGATACGTCCGATTATAAGTGTCAGAAATGAAGCGGCCATAGCCTCAGACGAACCTGAAAATGAATATAGTTTACCAATAAACGGCAAACCTTATGGTAAAAAATATTGGATTGATGGTTTAAAAATTCGCACCCAAAGCTATGTGCTCGGGAATCATCTGTCAAAGAAACAGTTGCTTTGTCCCGCACACAAATTAACGCCGATAACAGAAATCGAAACTTACCATCGGTGCGGCTATTGGGCATTTCTTAAACCTTCGGTTTATGAGGTTTTATACCAAATCCCGGAAGTGTTGCGAGATAAAGTCTGTGCTTTTGAACTTTATGCCGATTCTGAAAACGGCTTAAGTTTATACGACATGGATCTAGGGCGGCATCGTCTGCATTGCATTCTCTACCAAGGAGAAATACCGTTTATTGTTTCCTGCCGTAAAATAGAATGGTAATCTAATCAAACGCCCGCTTGGGCGTTTTTTTGTATATAAAACTAACCTTATACACCTGTTTCTAGCCAAATGTTTAGATTAAATTTTCAAAATCCGAACTTATTTTTAAGAGCGCAAACACAAATTGCGAACAACTGAAAAAGCATTAAAATTTTTATTAACAAAATATCAGGAGGAGATTATGGAAAAACAAAAAGGAAATATGCAAGCCTCAACCAAGGAAACCTCAAAAGCTTCTGCCAAAGGCGGTTGCGGCTGCAAATCTTCAAAACCATCAGACGATGAAGAAATAATAGAAATTGAAGAAGAGGAATGGAAATATTAAAAATCCAAAACCAATAATTTCAAAACCCCGTTCACCATAAAAGATGAGCGGGGTTTCATATTCAATAGCGGCAAAATTGTCGCTTGTTTTCCGTTGCTTAACCAAAATTTAAGCAAAAACCGCTAAACATAACACAACTGATCATATCTTTTCCTGAGGAGTCGCCATGACCGTTCCATTTTTCAAAAAAGCAATCTGTTTGCTTTTAATGCCGCTGTTAATCATCAGCACGGCGATTCCGCCGGCAAGCGCTGCTTATAACAAACTTGCGCCCCATGATTTTTATGAAATGTATGCACTTGCCGCCAATGGCAAAATTTCCAAATTAAGCAACGCCATCCACCGCGGTTTGGACATTGATGCCGTAAACCAAAACGGCGACACCGGTTTATGCGTTGCAGCCAAACAAAAAAATGCCAAAGCATACAACACCTTTCGGAACTTAGGCGCCAACCCCGCGCATCCTTGCACCCGGAACATTCCTCACTATCAGTCATTTGTCAATTCGCGTGCCGTGCAAGCCGGTGCTTTTTGGCAAGAAAGCAGCTATGCACCGCCGGCATACAACATGGAAAACTCCAGCTCCGACAAATGGAAACTCGCCGGCCTTTTATTACTATTAGGCGGCGGAGCCGCAATCTTATTAAGCGGCGGCGGTGGTGGCGGCGGTAGCGATGATGAACCTGCTGAAAACCCGGGCTTGAGCTGCGAATACGGCTGCGCCGAAGAAGACGAAAACGGCAACTGCCTTGTCTGCAATGATGCCCCGGATCCTGCAGATCCCTGTGAAGAAGATCCGTGTGCGGAAGGTTGTTATACCAATATTACCTGCGGTCCGGGTGAAACCTGCAGTCAGCAAAATGCTTGCGGCGGTTGTGAAGCATGTACGGCAACGGAAGAGCCTCCGGCCGAAGAATGGGAGGAATTTGCCTTACAATTTTACATGTCTTCCAGCCACACAAGCTTTGAAAATGAAGAAGATATATATCATGAAAAGCCTGAAGATGTTTATGCCGAAATGGGGTATTGGGGGGGAATTAATGCTGGTCAGGGTTTTCTAACAAATACCGGAAACATAACTTTGACATCATCCGATAGTTTTTCCAGTACATGGGGGTTTGGGATTTTTAAAGGAAACTTCGACGACCGCTCTGATCTTTTAACCGATACAATGTGGAGTGCTGATTATGGTTTGACAAATTCCGGGGATATTACAATTGATGCCCCTTCCGCTGCAACTTTGGGCATATTTACCCAAACACTTGGACAAATGGGGGATCGTGTCTTGGAGAAAATAGAATCTTTGGTAAATGAAGGAAAGATTACAATAACCGGAACCAACTCCAGCGGTATTATGCTTGTCGGCAACGGCAAACTTGACAATTCCGGTGCGATTAACATAAGCGGTCAGATGAAAAAGTCTAGACAGGGAGCTTTGTATAGTATGTATGGAACATATTCTACTCAAGCCGTTGTTGATGATAATTATATTTATCAATATGTTATGCCCACATTTCGCAATGCTGGTATATTTTTTGCCAACCATGACAGGGGGTATGGTATTGAATCGGTAATGAACAACAGCGTTACCAATTCCGGTGATATTACCTTAAATCTGGATAGTGATACCATAGATTTGGATACGCCTTTTGCGTCTGTCGGCGAAGATGAAGAGTTTCAAACCGCTGCCGGTATCAGCGTTGATTATTCGCCTCTAAATGAATATGACTTGTTAACGGTTTCAAATTCCGGCAATATTGATATTAATTTTACGTCCAGCCTGCTGGAAGAGAGTGAAGCTGATGCTGAGGCTATATTTGCCGCACGGAAACGCTATTATATTGTCGGCTTAAATATTTCTTCTACAGAAGAAGGCAAAGATTTACTTAATGTTGAAAATACCGGAACTATATCTTTATCCGGTAATGGCTCAATGCATGGCATTGCTGCCAAAAATGCCGTTATTGAAAACAAAGGCAATATTTTTATTGATATGAACAGTCAAAAGTATGATGCCGAAACCCGTAATTTTGTATCTGTCGGTATACTGGCACAAGATTCTGTTATTAATCAATATGCCAATATTGACTATCAAATTTCCGGTGCCGGCGGTTCTTTTTATTCCGCGGCCATGTACAATAGTACCTTGAATGTCGGTCCTGATGCAAAAATTTCCGGCACCGTTGCTGCATATAACAGTACCGTTAATAATCTCGGAACAATTGAAGTGTCCGGGCAATCTGCAGATGAGAGTACTTACGGTCTTTGGCTGACCGGTGATTCCGGCGGCTATAATGAAGGGGTTATCCATGTTGATGCATCCCAAAACGGTATTGGTGTTTATGCCGAACAAACAGAAACTGACGGTTTCGAAAACAAAGGTAGTATTATAGTTAATTCAACCAATGGCATCGGCATGTATGCTAACAGCTATGAAGGCGGTATTCACGACCGTTATGTCAGACTTATCAACAGTGGTACGATTTCGGTTACCGGGGATAACAGTGTCGGTATGTATGCCAACGGTGCCAATTCCGTTATTGTTAATACCGGAGAAATTATTGTTTCCGGCAATAACAGTCAGGAAACAGATACTGCGAATCGCGGTACATTTTCAGACGGCAGTAAAACAGAGGCACAGGCGTTCAGGCTTGTAAACGGTGCAGCGCTTTATAACCTTGGCACGCTGGAATCCGATGGTAATCTGGATTTTGATGCTCTGACGGATAATCAAAGTAAAGTTATTGCTGGAAAAAGTTCTGTTATTAAGGCCGAAAGTGTTAACGGAACATTGTATGCAAGTGCAGATATTACCACCGGCAGTAATGAGGATTATTATGAAAGCCGTGTGATTGAGGCAGAAGAAAACAATGCTACAGCAGCCTCCAACAGTGCCATGTTTGCTGCAGAAATGGCTGGCGATAAAATGGTCATGACGCGCTATGATTTTAATGAAATCGTAGCAGATAAAAATTTGGCGGCATATCTTGAGAATAATTATCAACAAGGTAACAGAGTTGATTTGTATGATACGTTTAAAGCTGCCCAAGATACTGAAGTTTTAAACAGCACAATCAGTTCTATGCTGGGAGCAGATTTTGTGCCGGCATTGGCGTATCAGAATCTTGAGCGCGTACGTTATATTAACCGCACAATGGCGGATTTGATGCAGAACAATCAGTCCGATAAAGACGAACGCGTGAGTGTTATTTCCAATAATTATTATCATGATATCAAAGCGCACGGCGGTGTCAGCGGTTATGAGGAAAAGCTGTTCGGTTTCAACGGCTTGTTTGATAAAAAAATTAATAATAATTTTCGTTACGGCATTGGTTTGGGGCTTTACCGGGTAAATGTTGATTTTGATGACGGAATTGACCGCAATGATAATTTGTTTGAGGTTTATAATCCGTACTGGTTTGATTATGAACGCTGGGGCGCGCTTATTATGCCGTATGCCGGTTACAGCGACGGCGATTATGACCGCCGGGAAAATTCTAAAAAATACAGCGCGGATTTAAAAGCCTGGTATTACGGCTTAAACAACCGTATTTACCTTAAAAATCAGGCTGCCGGTTTAGAAATCCGGCCGACGGCAGAATTAAACCTGAACGGCATTTATCAGGATAATTTCAGCGAAGATGACGGGCTTTCGGTTAAAGGCAAAAATATGTTTTCAGCCGAGGCCGGGTTAGGCGCTTATGTTTCCAAGGCGGCGGATTTTGGCACCAAAGGCAAGCTCAACCTTAAAGCCGGCGCCATGTATTACTACGAGCTAAATGATGATGCCTACCAAAGCATTAATGCCCGTTTTGCCGGCATGAACGGCATGTATTATCTTGACGGATATGATAACCGCCGCAGCCGCGGCATTGTCAGCTTAAAAGCCAATTACCAATTCAAAGGTTGGAATTTGTATGCCGAAATCACACGCCTGCTTGAACATAACGACAATATGGTATATAATGCCGGCTTAAAGTACAGCTTTTAAGTAAAGGAGAAGCGTTTTGAACATAACAAACAACAAACGGCTGACGGTATGGCAGTTTGTATGGAAATATGTTGTACAGGCAAAATATCAGCTGATTGCTTTTATCATAATTTTCTCATGTATGGCATTTATAATGCGGCTGCAAAACTATATTGCTGCTGAAATAATCGGCGTTGTTTCAAACACGGAAGCTTACCCGAACGTGGCGCAAACTTTGGCAAAATATTTAGGCTTTATGCTGTTGGCGTTGTTCATTACTGCCGGAATTGAAATTATCCGACGCATTTTGGAAGCAAATTTCGTTCCGTTTGCCACGCTGAAAGTTTCCAAAGATTTGTTTATGATGGTACACAAACACTCCACCCGTTTTTTTGAAGAAGAGCTTTCCGGCAATATCTCCGGCAAAGTACGCAACATTATCAACATGGTTGAACATTTTTATTTCAGTGTTTTGTTTGGTTTTTCTCTACCGATTATAGAAATTACCATGAGCCTTTGCTTTATCGGCACGGCTGATAAAAAACTGGCGTTGATTTTAGGCGGCGTCAACTTGTTCTTTTTGCTTATAGCAATTTATTTTCGCAAACAAGTCACCCCGTATACGGCAATGAAAGCCAAACTAAACGCTGCCGCCAACGGCATTTTCGTAGACGGCGTCACCAACAGCCAACTGGTTAAAAGCTTTGCCAATTATTTTTACGAAAAGCGGCTTTATTTCAAAGCGGCGCGCGAAGCAGCCATCGCGCAAAGACGTGAGATGAACAAAGACATCTTTGTCCGCACGATTTCACAGTTTGTTTTTGATATATTAACAATTTTTTCATACGCACTCATTCTTTATTTTTGGTATCGTTACAATTTAAGCATTGCCGATGTGGTGTTGTGCATTTCTTTGGTGCTCTCGCTGGTCGGCAACGTACGCGGCATGAGTTATTATGCCAGCAATTTTGCCCAAGTTTACGGCACAATCCAAGACGGGCTTGATTTGTTGGCAACACCCAACGAGGTTGTGGACAAACCTGATGCTAAAATCTTAAAAATCAAAGAAAATCGTATTGATTATGATAAAATCACTTATCATTATAAAGATAGCAAACCGCTATTTAAAAATTTCAGCCTGCACATTGCCCCGAACGAAAAAGTCGGTCTGGTCGGTCATTCCGGCAGCGGAAAATCAACCTTGATTAAACTTTTAAGCCGTTATTATGATTTACAAAAAGGTCAAATCTTAATCAGCGGAAAAAACATTGCCGACGTTACACAGGAAAGTCTGCGTAAAAACATTGCCGTTATTCCGCAAGAAAGCACTTTATTTAACCGCACCATCATGGAAAACATCCGTTACGGCAACCCCAAAGCCAGCGACAGACAAGTGATTGCCGCCGCCAAAAAAGCCTTTATTCATGATTTTATTATGAGCCTGCCCAACGGTTACCAAAGCAAAGTCGGCGAAAGAGGCGTCATGCTTTCCGGCGGCGAACGGCAGCGTATCGCCATTGCCCGGGCAATTTTGAAAAACGCCCCGATTTTGATATTAGACGAAGCAACTTCGGCTTTAGACAGCGAAAGCGAACGCTATATCCAACGTTCACTCAAAAGTCTGATGCAAGGCAAAACCGTGATTGCCATTGCCCACCGGCTTTCCACCTTAAACGAAATGGATCGCTTGGTGGTCATGGACAAGGGCAAAATCGTCGAAACCGGCAAGCACCAAGAACTTTTGGCTAAAAAAGGCGCCTATTACAAATTTTATGAAATGCAAGCTTCCGGCTTTGAGCGATAAGAAAATTGCCCTGCGCACCTTTTTTACATTAAGCTTTGAGCATAGCTTCCGGCGCTTCAATACCTAAAAGATAAAGCAGTTGTTTTAACATATCGCGCACCAAACGCGCCAATTTCAGGCGTGAGGCTGCAATTTCCGCAGTTTGCGCCGTCATAATCGGGCAGGTATTATAAAAATTGCTGAAATTCTGCGCCAACGTATAGGCATAATCAGTGATAACGCTGGGCTCTTTTTCTTCATGCGCCCGGAAAATAATATTGCCGAACTGCAAAAGCTTCAAAGCCAACGAACGCTCGTCATCGTTTTCAATAACAATATCGCCTTCCTCTAGATTTTGCGCCTTGGCTTTACGCAAAATAGAGTTGATACGGGCAATGGCATATTGAATATAAGGGCCGGTTTTACCGTCAAACTTGGCAAAATCTTCCAATTCAAAAACATAACCGGAGCCGATATTGTTTTTTAAATCTTGAAATTTGATAGCGCCCAAGGCGATTTGCGAAACCAGTTTTTCAATCTCGTCAGCGCCGTAACCTTCAACTTCGCCGGGTTTAGGCATAGATTGACGCACTTTTTCTTTGCTTAGCTCAATCAAATCTTCCAAATTCATCACGCCGCCGTCGCGGGTTTTGAAAGGCTTGCCGTCCGTGCCGTTAACCGTGCCGAACCCGATGTGCGTCAACTTGACATTATCAGCAATACCGAGCATCTGCGCCACTTGAAACACCTGTTCAAAATGCAGCGTTTGCCGTTTGTCCACCACATAAATGATTTCATCGGCATGCAAATCTTCCACCCGCATTTTGATGGTAGCAATATCGGTTACCTGATAACCAACCCCGCCGTCCGATTTGACCAGAATAACCGGCGGCATCGGTTTGTTTGTTTCTGGCAGACGAACAATCGTTGCCCCTTCATCAACTTCCGACAACCTTTTTTCTTGCGCCAGTTTGATAACTTCGCCGCAAGCCGCATGAGCATCGCTTTCGCCGAGCCATAAGTCAAAATGCGCATCCAATTCGGCATAAATTTTCTTGACATCCGCCACCGACACATCGCGTAAATATTTCCAAGCCTTGCGGTATTCCGGATTGCCGTTTTGCAAATCGGCCGTTATCTGTCGTGCAATTTCTTTGGCTATCTCATCTTCTTTGCAACGAATATTCGCTTGCTTATAAAAAGCGGATATGGCGGCGACATCATAAGTTTCCACCTTGTCAAGATTACCGTCTTGACGGATAATTTCGGCAATAATCATCCCCATCGGCGTTCCCCAATCGCCAAAATGCACGTCGGAAACCACCTCATTGCCGACAAATTGCTCAATCCGACGGATAGATTCGCCAACCACAGCCGAGCGCAAATGCCCAACATGTAAGGCTTTAGCGACATTCGGCCCGCCAAAATCCATCACAACTTTACTCGGGCTTGCGCTTTTTTCACAACCAAAACGCTCATCTTGCGCTATCGAGTCGGCAAGTGCGCCGATAAAGCCGTTTTGCAAACTGATGTTGATAAACCCCGGACCATCAACAGAAACCGCGGCAATATCAGCATCTGCTTTGAGCTGCTCAGCAATATTCCCGGCAATTTCGCGCGGGTTTTTATGCAAGGTTTTAGCCAGTGCCAACGCGCCGTTACATTGAAAATCGCTCAAATCAGGACGGTCAGACGGCTTCACGAAAGCAAATTTTGCGTCCAGTTCAAGTTCTTGAAATATTTTTTCCAGTTTTTGGTTCAGTTTTTGTTCTATGGATAAGCTCATAAGTTGTTCCTTGTCGTAAGATTATTTAACACATTTGTAATAAGCGTGTGAAGGTAAAAACAGTTTGCATGAAAATGAAGTTTTCTTCACCCATTCGGCGTGTGTGCCGGTCTTGTGTTTTTTGCATTCGGCATCGGCCAAATTTTGCAAAGTTTGTTTATCTGTCCACAAGCCGTTATAACAAACCGCCGGTGCTGCCGGTTTGGATTTTCCGACATAAAGGCGGCTGATATCCTGCGCGCCGGCATTGCGTCGTCGGTCAACAAACGGCTCAAAAAGCGAACAGGCGGAAAGTCCGCACAAAATTAAAACCGCAAGAGTGATTTTTAGACTGGACAATTTCAAAAACTCCATTAAATTAATAACAATGTTTAAGCATAATATACAAAGAAGATTTTAAATGCAAAGCGAAAATGAATATATCGGCGACGATAAGTTTAAAAAGTTTTTGGAGCACTATGAATGCCCGATGCCGTTGAATGTGGTGAAAATGCGTTTTGCCGGCGCCGTCTGCAGCCCGAACTTAAACCTTCGCCCGACCGACGTTATTTCCTCATTATGGGCAGAAAATCAAGCGCCGAGGTTGGAAACCAAAAAAGAGGCCGAGCTGTTTTTCAAGTTTTTTATGGGTTTATGGGATGAAATGTTTAAACTCGTCCGCGCCAACAGGCTCACGCTGCCCAAGCTTGGCAAATCCGCAGCGGCAGATTTGAGTTTAAGATGCCGCAACCGGCATGAAGAACTGGAACAAGGCTATCTTGAAGGTTTTTGGGGCGGAAAAGAAGATTTGAACATTCCGGCTTATATTGCCGAAATTTTGGATTCTCTTTCCGAACTTGCCGATGTTTATGCGGCTTTAGCAAAAAAAGCAACCGGCAAAGCTGATGATGAATTGTTAAAAACCGCTGCACATACCGACAAAATGGCAGAGCGTGCCATCGGTTTCATCATAGAAAATTCCGTACTGCCGCGGATTGAAGAATTGCAAAGAAAAGTCAATTAATTTTTCACAAGGAGTTGAAGTTATGGAACTTTTAGAAGGACTTTTAACCAGACGTTCGGTGCGTCAATTTGCTGCGGATAAAAAAGTCAGCAAAAAAGATATTGAAGAAATCTTAAAAGCGGCATCGTACGCGCCATCGGCGCACAACAAACAGCCATGGGAGTTTGTGGTGATTGAAGATCCTGAAAAACGGGCGGGCTTCCGAACGGTACAACCTTGGACAAGCTTTGCTAAGAACGCCTCTTGCGTGATTGTTGTGTGCGGCAACACCGATGAAACTTTCCATCGTGAAAAAGAAAACGAACACTGGAACTTTGCCGATGTGGATTGCGCTTTGGCGGCGCAAAACATTTTGCTTGCTTGCCATGCCAAAGGTTTGGGCGCTTGTTTCTGCGGTGCAGCACCGATGCCGTTGGTGATTGACGGTGTTCGCAAATATTTGAATTTGCCGGAAAACATCCGCCCGCTGGCAATTATCCCGATTGGTTATCCGGCAGAATCCCCCAAGCAACCGGAAAACCGCTATAATCCAGCCAAAGTCCACTGGGAAAAGTGGTAACATTTTTTTGCAATTATAAATTATAAGGGTGGGGATAACTTACAATCTATCGTCATGCCACTGCCGAGCAATGCTCGGCAGTTCAGGCATCTCTTCCTTTTTTCTCTGTCATGCCTCCGAGGTGTTGAAAACACCGAGGATAAGGCATCTCTTCCTTTTTTCTCTGTCATGCCTCCGAGGTGTTGAAAACACCGAGGATAAGGCATCTCTTCTCTATATGTGCAACAGACGCCTAACCTCGAGTGCTGCGCACTCTCAAGGCGTGACAGAGAGGAACGAGCCGACGGCCACACACACCCTCGTCACCCCACGAGGATACGCCAGCCCCACACCCTCGTCACCCCACGAGGATACGCCAGCCTCTAACCCCGTCACCCCACGAGCCGACAACGTCGGCGAGTTTAGGGGTCTCCCCTCCTTATCTAAAAGCAAACTCCCGCAACTTTTGTTACGAGAGTTTTTTTAGGGGAAAATATTATTTTTTTACGGCTAGGGAACCGATAAATAATATTTCCGTTTTTTTATGCCTCAAAGCCGCGTATAGGGATTGCCGCTCTCAAGCATAAAACACTCTTATATTAGTAATATTTCCAAGCCACAGCGTTGGTAGAACCCGATCCAGCACATAAACCAACAGCTTTAGTAACGGTCATCGGTGTTCTTTGAGTTGCAGTTGTTGCACCAGGAATACTTACATCATCATTGCCGTCTGCAGTGGTGGTAAAAATATTCGCTAACTTGCCACTAGGCACGCCCTTACCGCCATTAGTTGTTGCAGTACCGGCAGATATACCAATCAAGCCGGAAGCCTGACCGGAACCCCAGTCACCGGTTGCAATCGTCACACAAGCTTCAGAAGACAAACCGGCATATTCAATAATGAAAGCTTCATTATCATTTAAGGCGCGGCCACCAGCTGCAGCAATGGTTACATCACCGCCAAAGGCATTTGTAATGTCGGATGTGCTGGCTGAACCGGCATTATACATATCTTCCGGAACCACACCGAATTTAATGGCTTGTGCATTACTTAACCCCTGATAATTACCCTGTGAAGAGAACAACGTACGGATGTTGGCAACCAACATGGAAACTTGGTCTGTTGTTTTGTTGATTTTGTATTTGTTCATGGCTTTGGAATAACCGGCAATACCACCAACCGACAGAACGCCGATAATCGCCAAAACGCCCAACATTTCGACCATCGAACGGCCGTTTTCATTAATATGTTTCATAGTAACCTTCCTTTTTTGTAAGTAAAAATCCTTAAAAAAAATCGCTTTCAAAAACCAAAAGCGACCGGAAGTAGACAACTATGACAACGATATAGCGCGGTATATTGACCGCAAGGCTTATTCTACCGCCTTCCGGTCATTTTATAACAAACAACCAGTCGGCGTATAATGTTTAACGTCCTATACTTGCAGACGCGTTGTCATGGAATGTCTAATTCCCAGACGGCCAACACAGCCATCTTGCCTATAAGCATAAAAAAAATAGCAGAAAATGTCAATCAGACAATAGGCATATAACTTTGGTCATACCTTATCAAACAATCAATAGGCAATAATGCCTTCGAGGGTGCTGTCCTTTTTCTATCGTTAAATCTCCGAGGCACTAAAAGCGCTAAAGATTTGCATCGCAAACCAAACATCATATGCTCACCTGTTTATATGTTAGAAATTTTAGCTTGCAAATTTGAAAGGTTGCCTTATATTCTGCATAGAATTTATAGTAATTTTTAGTTAAGGAGAATGTTATGCCTTTGATTTCTATGCGTCAAATTCTGGATCACGCAGCCGAAAACGGTTACGGCGTTCCGGCTTTTAACATTAATGATATGGAACAGATTATTGCCGTTTTGCAAGCCGCGCGCAAAGTTAACGCACCGGTGATTTTGCAAACCTCAACCGGTGCACGCAAGTTTGCCGGCGACCCGATGATTCGTCATATGGTCAAAGCCGGGATTGAAATGTTCCCCGAACTGCCGATTTGTCTGCATCAAGACCACGGCTCATCAGTTGATATTTGCCAATCAGCATTGGTAAACGGTTATTCTTCGGTAATGATGGATGGTTCTTTGGAAGCAGACGGCAAAACCCCTTCCTCTTATGAATACAACGTTCATGTCACCAAAGAAGTCGTAGCGCGTGCACACGCCGTCGGCGCTTCGGTGGAAGGCGAATTGGGCGTTATCGGCTCATTAGAAACCGGCAAAGGCGATAAAGAAGACGGTCATGGCGCCGAAGGTGTGATTGATAAAAAACGTTTGGTTACCGATCCGGATGAAGCCGCACGCTTTGTGGCTGAAACCAACGTAGACGCCTTAGCGGTTGCGGTCGGCACCTCACACGGAGCATATAAATTTACCCGCAAACCGGATGGAGATATTTTGGCAATTGATGTGATTGAAAAAATCCATCAAAAATTGCCCAATACCCATATGGTCATGCACGGTTCATCTTCAGTTCCGCAAGAATTGCAAGATTTAATCAATGCCTATGGCGGCACCATTCCGCAAACTTACGGCGTACCGGTGGAAGAAATCGTCCGCGGCATTAAATCCGGCGTGCGCAAGGTCAATGTCGATACCGACTGCCGTATGGCTATCACCGGCGCCATCCGCCGCTTGTTTGTCGAAAACCCGAAAGAGTTTGACCCGCGCAAATACTTAAAACCGGCAATTGAAGAAATGCAAAAAGTTTGCGAAGCGCGTTACATTGCTTTTGGCGCCGCTGGTCATGCCGATAAAATCAAGGTTATACCGCTTTCCGAAATGGCTAAGCGTTATTAATCGCCAAAATCTCAACCACAAAAAATGCAGCATTAATGCTGCATTTTTTATTTTACTTTTTTTCACACTGCCCTAATATATCATATTATAACCATTTTTAGGAGAATATGATGCATACCGTTATTATCGGCGGCGGCGCCGGAGGTTTAAGCTGCGCCGCACGTTTAAGAAGACTGGACAATTCCGCCCAAATCACCGTTTTGGAAAGAACCGATGAAGTTTCCATCGCAAGCTGTGGTTTACCCTATTACATCAGCGGCGTTATCGCCGAACGGGCTAATATGCAGGTTGCTTCCGCCTCTATGCTCAAAAAAGTGTTTGATATTGATGTGCGCTTATCCTGCGGCGTTACCGGCATTAATCCGCAAACCAAAACCGTACGCCTGCAAGACGGCAGCGAACTTTCCTATGACAAACTCGTCTTAGCCCCCGGCGCCAAAGCGTTTGTGCCAAACATCAAAGGGACGGAGAATCCGCGTTGTTTTACGGTCAAAAGCTTAACTGATGCTGATAACATCAAACAATACATCACAACACATAACGTCCGCACGGCGGCCGTTGTCGGCGGCGGATTCATCGGTGTTGAAGTGGCTGAAAACCTGCATGAAATGGGCATCAAAACCACCCTTGCCGAAGCCGCAACACAAATACTGCCGCCTTTAGATTCGGACATTGTCTGCCAACTGCATACCCATCTGCGCCAAAAAGGGCTTAACCTTTGCCTTAACGATGGCATAAAAGAAATCACTTCTACCGGCATTATCTTAAACTCCGGCAAAGAAATTGCCTCTGATATTATCATTTTAGCCATCGGCGTCCGACCGGACACGGCATTCTTAAACAATAGCGGCATAGAATTGACCGAAAAAGGCCTGATTAAAACCAACGAATATATGCAAACCAATATCGCAGATGTTTACGCCTGCGGCGACAGCGTGGCGGTCAAAGATTTTGTTTCCGACAAACCGGCAATGATTGCCCTTGCCGGCCCCGCCAACCGCCAAGGCCGGCTGATTGCTGACCATATCGCCGGCAAGCCGTATCCGTACAACGCCTCGCAGGGCACCGGCATCGTTAAGGTTTTTGACCTGACCGCCGCTTTTGCCGGCAACAATGAAAAACAACTGCAAAATAACCATATACCATACGAAAAAATGCTGATTTGGGCATCTTCGCACGCCGGTTATTATCCGAATGCCACGCCGCTTGCCTTAAAAATTTTATATAATCAGGAAGGAAAAATTTTGGGCGCGCAAGCTATCGGGGCTGAAAATGTTGATAAAATCATTGATGTTATCGCCACCGTTATGCGCTTGGACGGAACAACCGCCGACTTGCGCGATGCCGAGCTTTGTTATGCGCCGCCTTATTCTTCCGCCAAAAGTCCGGTTAATTTGATTGGCATGGCGGTTGAAAATATCCGTCAAAAACTGATTAAGCCGTATTTTGGCACGGATTTTTCCAATATGTTTGTGTTAGACGTTCGTCCGCCGCAAAATTATGAAGCCGAGCACATTAAAGGCGCCGTTAACATTCCCGCCGCCCAAATCCGCGCACGCTTAAACGAGCTGCCCAAAGACAAACCGATTTTGGTACACTGTTTTAAGGGCTATACCAGCTATGTTATTTGCCGGATATTAATGGCTAACGGTTTTAACAATGTGTACAGCTATGCCGGCGGCTGGCAGCAATACAAAGCTGAAACAAACGATAAGTAAAAACTAAAAGGCTCTGGTTGTTCATCAGAGCCTTTTGCTTTATTTCATCAAATTATAGAAGTTTAACGCAATTCAAATTGGTCTTTACCAACGCCGCACAACGGGCAAACCCAATCTTCCGGCAAATCTTCAAACGGCACATCGCCATCATAAACATAACCGCACACAATACATGTCCATTTTTTATCTTCCATAACATTTTCTCCTTTCTGTTTCAAATTAGGTTGTTTTTTATATTTTTCAAAAGCTGTCATAACTTTATCTTTAAACCCGTCGCGATACATTTTATAAGTCAGCGGCTCGCCGGCTTGGCTGCCAAAAGCATCAACAACTTTAGCAAAAAACACTGTGTTACTCGGATATTCCAAGCTTTCTGTTACCTGACAGCGAATTTTTGCCAAAGCCTGACGCAAATACATCATACCGCCTTGCTCAATTCCATCAACTGCCGCCCATTTATCAGCATTGCGGCTGCTTTGATAACCAAAAATCCCTACCGTTAAAGGGTTAATATCCTGTGGCAAAACACTCAAAGCAAACTCTCCGGTTTCTTCCACCACCTTTTTTGTATAACTGCCGTTCATACAAGAAACCATCAAAAAATCCGGATTAGCCGCTACTTGGCTTACGGCATCAATCAAAGAACCGACAAAACGCCCATTCTCTTCCTTTGCCGATAATATATATAATCCGTTAGAAATCGCAAACAATGCTTCCGGCTGCATATTTCCTCCTTTGCTATAAAATATAAATAAAGCATAATGATTTTAAATAGCAATGTAAACTTAAAACTTCCACTTTCTAAGCATAAAAAATATCCCTTGACAAATGCCGTCAATCAGATAATATAGAGTATAGGGGTATATACTATATAGGAGTTTGTTATGACTTTCTGTTGTAATGATGAAGAAAAGAAAAAATTAAAAATTCGCTTAAACCGCATAGAAGGTCAAATCCGTGGTATTAACAAAATGGTAGCGGAAAACCGCGATTGTATGGAAATCTTAAACCAAATTGTTTCTTGCCAATCCGCCTTAAAAGGCGTCTGGAAAGAAGTTGTCCGCGGTCACTTGCAAAACTGCATTACCGATGCTTTAAAAACCGGCAAAAACAGCGCCGCTTTGATTGATGAATTGGTAGAACATCTGGAAAAAATGAAATAAGGAAAAGAAAATGGATAATGAAATCTTAAAAAACAAAACGCTTTTGGTGATTATTGTCACTTTATTAACGATGTTTGCTGAAATCGGTTTCGGCATTTACACCAAATCCATGGCATTAACCGCCGACGGTTTTCACATGGGCACGCATGCGCTTGCTTTATCCATCACTTTTTTTGTTTGCATTATCGTTGCTCGCTACAAAAACCGCGAAGAAACCTTAAACGCTTTGGGCGGCTATACCAGTGCCCTGTTTTTGGGTTTAACCTCTTTAGGGATCCTCTATGAATCAATTGAACGCTTCATTCATCCGCAATCCATTTCCTTTAATGAGGCAATTTTGGTCACCGTTATCGGGTTAATTGTCAACATCGTCTGCGTTTTGATTATGTCTGAAAACCACATTCATTGCCACACACATCAAGAACATACCAAACACACGCACAAACACAAAGAAAACCTCAACTTCAAAGCGGCTTATCTGCACATTCTAGCCGACGCTTTAACCTCGGTTATGGCAATCATAGCCTTAACCTGCGGCAAATATTTCGGTTGGGTGTTTTTAGACCCGTTAATCGGCATCGTGGGCGGACTCATCATCTTAAAATGGTCAGTCGGTTTAATTAAATCATCTTTTAACATACTAATCGGTTCACCGCTCAAAAAATAAACTTGAAAAACGAACCCCTCTTTGCTTATATTAATTTCGGCTGAAATGGATATGAGGACAAAAGCGATGCGTAGTTGTTTAATTTTGGAAGGTGGCGCCAAACGAGGTATATACACTGCCGGCGTTTTGGATGTATTGTTAGAAAATAACATTATGACCGACGGCGTTATCGGCGTTTCCGCCGGCGCTATTCATGGCTGTTCCTATGTTTCAAAACAAATCGGTCGCAGCATTCGCTACAACTTAAAATACAATGACGATTATCGTTTTATGAGCTTCAAATCTTGGCTCAAAACCGGCAATATGGTTGATACTGATTTTGCCTACAACGAATTGCCTGAAAAATTAGATATATTCGACCACAAAACCTTTGAAAACAATCCGACAAATTTTTATGTCACTTGCTCTAATCTTAAAACCGGCAAAGCCGAATACATCCGTTGCCCTGAGATGAAAGACAAATACATGGACTACCTGCGTGCTTCCGCCTCCATGCCGTTTGTTTCCAAAATCGTTGAGATTGATAACAAATCCTTCCTTGACGGCGGCATCACCGATAGCATCCCCTTACAAGCTGCTTTTGACCTTGGTTATGACAAAAACATTGTTGTTCAAACCCGTCCTGAAGGATATTCTAAAAAGCCTTTCACTTTAACATGGTTAGCTAAACTTGTTTACAAAAAGTTCCCTCAATTCATTAAAGCTTTGCAAAACAGACACACAATGTATAATCAGGAATTGGCACAAATTAACAAACTGCAAAAAGAGGGAAAAATTTTTGTTATCCGCCCAAGCCGCCACGTAAAAATCAGCCGGCTTGAAACCAACCCCGATATTATCAAAGAAATGTACGAACTCGGCCGATACGACGCATCTGCCGCGCTTATGAAACTGAAAACATTTTTAAAAAAATAAAACCGCCTTGTTTTTCAAAGCGGCAAAATTACTTAATCTTCTATATCTGCCTCATAGGCATAAACAATTTTACTGTCTTCTTCATTTTCCGTATTGCTCAACTCGCAAACCAAAAGTTTGTCGGCATCTGCCAAACTGTCAAATATATTGTCCGGCACGCCGTCTAAGACGATAGATTCGTTTTCATTACGAAAAAGTTCTGCCGAATTGTTTTCCACATCTAAAACAATTTTTGCATCTGCCGGTTTATTTTCCCCGGCATACAAAAGCAACATAACTTCATCTTCATCATTAACAACAAAATCATAAGTAGCCGACTTATCCATCATTGCCTCCTTAAAACATCACTTTGCATATTATATTCAAACGATTCGATAATTACAAGAATTTCTTTTGACTTTGTATTTATGTTGATAGTTTCATGAAAATTGCTGTACTTATAAAAAATAAATGGTAATTAAAATATATGTCAAAACTTTTAGATAAAATAATCAACCTTTTTAAGTGGCCAATAGCCGTATATATGTTAATATCTATTCCGGCATTGTTTTCTTCCATTGATTTTTTTAATTTTGGAAATTTTAAATTTTTAGCTTTTGGGGCCGGTTTTTTTATGTATTTTGTCGGTCGAACCATGGCAGATTCGTCGGTTAAAGTATCCATGCAAATAATTGCACATGAACTCACGCACACTTTTTTTGCTTTACTAACTTTACACAAAATTGAACACATTCGCCTAAACCCCGATGACAGTGGCGGCGAAATGGGTTTTAAAGGCAGTGGTAACTGGTTGATTATTATTGCGCCATATTTTTTCCCATTATTTGGTATGTTTTATATGATACTAATGTGTTTTTTCCCAAACAACTTAATATTTAATGGAATATTAGGCTACTTTTTAGGCTATCACGCCGACACAGTCGCTTCACAAATTCACGACAAACAAACAGATCTTCCCAAAGTAACCTATACTTTCTGCTGGATGTTTTTACCTGGAGCAAACTTATGGATTATTGGCAGCTTTTTGGCTTTCAACAGCCGCGGTTGGGACGGCATTACCGTTTATTTTGATTTGATAAACCAGCTTAATTTACAGAATTTTCAATATGTTTTAAATATGATTTTTTAATATTCTACTTCACACTTATCGGCGTTTAACAAAACTTTTCCGCCAATTGGCAAAATAAAGCGGCTTTTTTGATGCCCGTAAGGAAAATATGCCACAATCGGGACATTGGCTTCTGCTGCAAAATCTCGCAAAATTTCTTCTATTGTTCCATCTCCGGCATCGGCTTCCGCACAATTAACAAACTGCCCGAAAACAATCCCTTTAATTTTGGAAAATCCTGACTGTAACCTGATTTGCCCGAGCATGCGCTCTATCCTATAAGTTTTTTCACCAATATCTTCAAGCAGCAAAATCTTATCCTCTAAATTCGGAAAATAAGGCGTTCCGCACAAACTGCAAAAAACGCTCAAACACCCACCAACCATCACGCCTTCTGCTTGTCCTTTCTTAAGGCATTTGCCGCCTTTAACATATTGCCTTTCACCAAACAAAACATGTTTTAACGATTCTTCAAGTTGCGCATCCAACGCTCCATCATTAAAATCATAAACCGGCAAAAAACCTGTGTATGAAACATTACCTGATTTTGTATAAAGTGCATTTTGCAATGCTGTTGAATCGCTCAAACCAAATACAGGTTTAGGCATTTTCTGAACGGCAGAATAATCGATTTTATCCAAAAGATTCAAACTTCCGGCACCGCCGCGCACACAAAACGCCGCCTTAATATCTTCTCTCGTAAAACATTCATTAATATCGGCAGCTCGTTCAACATCTATACCGCCCATATTTCGATATGTTGAAAAAACATGTGGCATAATTTCGGTACAGATTCCTTTATCTGCAAACCATTTTTGAGCCGCTGACAAATCAGTCTTTTTAATTGCTGATGATGGAGCGATAAAAGCAACTTTGTCATTTTTTGCAATTAAACTCATTTTTTCAACTCCTCTAAAATCTGTCGGCAAAAATCAGACAAAGTATTATCTCTTGCCCCCATAACAACAATTCTATCCTTAGGTTTTGCCAACTCTAACAAACGTGTTTTAATTTCATCTCGAGTTTGATAAAATTCCGCTTTAACACCCAAAGAAACAGCATAATCAATTAAATCTCTTGAAGAAATATCTTTTTTGACTGTTCCGCCGGCATAATAAATTTCCGGAACAAACAATCTATCATTCGGCGACATAGCCTGCGCAAAACTTTGTATAATCTCTTTGCCCATCATACGCATTGGTGAAAATCCGTGCGGTTGAAACATAATCAACAAGCGCCCGTCATAATCACGTAAAGCACTCATAGAAGCGGCAACTTTACTCGGATTATGAGCAAAATCATCAATAACCGTCACATTATTTTGGCTGCCGACAACATCAAGCCGACGTTTTGTTCCGGCAAATTTTTCCAAAACGGCTGCCGCTTCAAATTTATCTATCCCAAAAAACTGACATACTGCCATAGCCGCCAACGCATTAGCCACATTAAAACGTCCGGGAATTTTTAACTTAAAAACTTTACCGTCCATTTCATAAACAACCCCGTCAGGCAATGGCTTTATATTATAAGCATACACATCAGCTTGTGGGTTTATAACTGAAAAAGTAACCACATGCGCATTCTTATTCAAAAACATTTTTGAATTTGGGCAATCTAAATTAACCACAGCACCGCTCATAGCTTTTGATACAAAATCGGCAAAAAGCTTTTGCAGTTCCGCAAGACTTTTATGGTCAAGCGCCACATTATTCACCACAGCCACATACGGATTATATTTTTCAATAGAGCCGTCACTTTCATCGGCTTCTACCACGCAAATATCGCCAGAATTTAAAATAACATTTGGAATTCCCGGTTTGTCGGCATAATTTTTAAGCAAACCGCCGTTAATCACCAACGGTTTTTTCCCCAAACTGTCAAGCACAAAACCAACCATGGCCGTAACGGTTGTTTTCCCGCTGGTTCCGCCAACCGCAACGCCGTATTTATGCGCATTAAAAATTTCTGCCAACAAATCCGAGCGTTTTTTTATCGGAACATGTTTATCAAGCGCGGCCTTAACATCCGGAATTGAATCTTCCACCGCCGTTGAAACATACAAACAATCCAAATCCTGGACAATTGCCGACCCGTCTTGCGGATAAATCTTTATACCGATATTTTCCAGTGCATTTTTTTGTTCTGCATCCTTGCCCTGGTCAAAGCTGCGATCCGACCCGCTAACCTCATAGCCTTCTGCTTTCAACACTTGTGCCAATGCACTCATGCCGCTGCCGGATATGCCGCAAAAACTGACCTTTTTCATGATAAAGTCCTTTGAATTATTACAGCGCGTTATATAAATCTTCCATTTCTTTCCGACCTGCTGTTAAGTTTTTATAATCAACCACAATATATGTTTGATTATTACCGTCAGCAAGCAATGCCAATGTTACACCAACTGTTGCATTTTCAAAAGTAGAATACAAGGTTGCCTCGCCGCTTGCCAGCTTTTGCAAGAAACCATCGGAGCCTCTGGGCATTTCTTTTTGCACCAGATTAACCTTCGTTGTACCATCTGCTGCAGTTATATTTTCATCAACATTAACCACGGCAGGAACATAAAACTCATGTGCATTTCCATACTTTTTTGCCAACAATCTATAATATTTTTCATACTCTTTTAAGCCTTTGGCAGCCGTACTGTCATCATCAATAAATTTACCATATGCCTCGATTCGCCACAAAGCATCATCTTCACCGAAACTTATGATAACTTCCCTAAATGCCGAAACCGGATTAGGCAAATTCGTTGCAATATAAGAATTCGGCAAATCTTTACGCTCAATTGATTGCAAGCGCACATGTAAATACTCTATTTCCTCAACGGTTGCCAACCATTTCAAGCCCAAAGGCGCCGGTTCGCGAACGATTGGTGCGGCTTTTTCGGTTTCCACTCTCTCTACCCGAAGTTTTTTACGTTCCACTTTCAAAGCCTTAGGTTTACTATCCAAAATTTTCCCGGCATCAAACTGCCCGGAGATACTTTCTTGTTCTTGTTTTATCTCTTCAGGCACGATAAGATCACCAAAAAAATCTTCTTGAGCATAAGCTTGGCTCAAAAAAAGCAAATTTATCAGAAAAACAAAACCAAAAAATTTTCTCATAAAAATCTCCTTGTATCTTAAAGAAAAAAATTGAACAGTGTTCATTTTTATTATAATGTAAGTTATAATACATAAAATTTGTTAATTTAGATATAAGATTTGACATGAACAAAGACAATATACAAGAAAATCTGGTTAATAAAGGCCGTGAGCTCATCAAAGAAAAAGGTGCTGAATTTTTAACAGCCCGGAAACTTTCCGAAGCTTCCGGATATTCTGTTGGCACTATTTATAATCAATTCGGAAACATGGACAATTTTGTTCTTATCCAAAACTATCTTACACTAGACAATTTATACGCTCGTCTGGCAAAATTACGCGCTTCCGGCACTGCTTATCAGCGCTTAAACCTTTACACGCAGGAATTTATTGATTTTGTTTTGGAAAATAAAAACTTATGGTTTTTGGTTCATAACTTTCATTTGCATAACAATAACCGGCGTTTTTCTAAAATATACTTACGCCGTGTGGTGCAGATAACCCAGTTGGTTGAAAGCGCATTTAAAGCACTTTTTCCCGACATTCCGTTGCCGGAACGAATTCTATCCTTACAGGTTTTGTGGATTTCGCTTTTTTCTTTAAGCGCATTTTTAACAACCGACACATTAGACAGCTTCAGCAAAATCAACAAACGTTCCTTGTGCGAGCTGCTTTTAAACACTTACCTTGCCGGCATGAAAGTTTTGGAAAAGTTATAATTTCAACGGAGATGACATGGATTTTGCCAGATTATTTTTTCATAAAATTGGTTTATTCCTGAGCAGTCCGGAAACTTTAAGCATGGCGGTCAATAACCGCTTTTTGCTGATACTGCTGGTTATCGTTTTGCTAAAAATGAAATACGCCACTTATTCCAGCATGTGGATAAGCGCTCTGATTAATATTCCCGGAACAATATTGCACGAAAGCATGCACTTCATTGTCGGCCTCCTTTTAAATGCCTATCCCACAAGTTTTGACTTAATTCCCCGCAAAGATGGCTTCGGCAACTATGTTATGGGCAGTGTCGGTTTCCGCAATGTAACTTTTTATAATGCCCTGCCTGCAGCTTTGGCGCCCTTGTTCTTACTGCCAATAGGCTATTATTTCAACCATTGGTATTTCAACAACATAGACATCACACTCGGCAACTATTTATTATATATTTTATTACAAACCGTCATTATTGAAAATGCCGTCCCTTCCATGACCGATTTCAAGGTTGGTTTTTCATATCCCGCCGGAGTTGTTTTATATGCAGCAGTCTTCGTTTTGGCGGTAATATTCATATAAGGATAAAAAATGCAAATTTTATGGAAACTTTTTACCTCGTTTTTCAAAACCGGTTTATTTACTTTCGGCGGCGGCTATGCCATGCTGCCGCTTTTAAAAGCCGAAGTGGTTGAAAAACAAAAATGGGCAACCGAAGACGAACTGTTGGATTACTTTTCCATTGGTCAATGCACGCCGGGAATTATCGCCGTCAATGTTTCCACTTTTTGCGGTTATAAGCTCAAAGGCGTCATTGGTGCCATCACCGCCACCACCGCTATTATTTTACCTTCTTTGATTATTATTACCTTAATTGCCGCCGTGCTGGAAAAATATATGCATCTGCCGGCAGTTGCCAGCGCTTTTGCCGGAATACGCTTGGGCGTAACCGCCCTGCTCGTCAATCTGATTTTTGATATGGGCAAAAAGATTTTTACAAAAAATCCGCATTGGCGTTTACATGCCGCCATTTTCAGCATTGCCTTTGCCTTGCTGATGTTCGGCGATGTTTCCGCTGTTCTGATTGTGATTATGGCGGCGGTTTTCGGATTTGTCCCAAATTTGTTCGGTAAAAACAAAATCCCTTTTATCAAAAGAGGCAATAAAAAATGATTTACTGGCTTTTGTTTTATGAATTTTTCAAAATCGGATTGTTTGCCATTGGCGGCGGCGCGGTCACCATTCCTTTTTTGTTTGATTTGGGTGAAAAATACCATTGGTTTACCACCGAACAGTTGGTTAACATGATTGCCGTTTCAGAATCAACCCCCGGTCCGATGGGCGTGAATATGGCAACTTTTACCGGCTACCAGACCGCCGGTATTTTAGGCGGCGTTATTGCCACCTTTGGACTAACGTTGCCTTCCGTCATCATTATTATCTTAATTGCCAAGCTGCTAAACCGTTTTGCTGATAATACTTATGTACAAACCTTACTTGCCTCAATCCGCCCCGGGGTTTTGGCTTTAATTATCTTTGCCGGTTGGCAAATTGCCCGCATCAGCATCACTGACTGGCTTTCCGCCGCCATTTTCACCGGCATTTTAATTGCCAGCCGCTTTTTCAAATCAAGCCCGATTTTTTATATTCTTTTGTCGGCAATTGTTGGTATTGTCTTGCAATTATAGACTTTATGCATATAAATAAAGAGTAAGGAGATAAACATGAAAGATACGGATACGATTTATGATGTTGTCGGCATCGGCAACGCAATGGTTGATGTTTTAGCCAAAGTCGGCGACGGCTTTTTAACCGAAAGAAACTTGCATAAAGGCGGCATGACCTTGCTTGACGCCGCCACAGCCGGTAAAATCTACCAAGACATTGTTCCCGAGCGTGAAGTTTCCGGTGGCTCAGCAGCCAACACTGTTGCCGGTATGGCTTCGTTAGGAGCGGATTGCGCCTTTATCGGCAAAGTCCACGATGACGAACTCGGGCAAAATTTTCGCCGCGATGTCGGCGCCGCCGGCATAGATTTTTTCACCCCGCCTTTGTTAGAAGGTCCTGCCACCGGACGCAGCATCGTTTTGGTCACGCCTGATGCCGAACGCTCCATGTTCACCTACTTGGGCGCCGCCACGCGTCTGACCGCCGATGACATAGATGAAAACATCATTAAAGCGTCAAAATACGTTTATCTGGAAGGATATCTTTGGGATGAAGACAGCTCTAAAGAAGCGGTTTTAAAAGCTTGCGAAATTGCACATAAACATAACCGCAAAGTTGCTTTTACGCTTTCCGACAAAGGCTGCATTGCTCGCCATCAACCTTCCATATTAGATTTAATCAAAGACCATGTAGATATTTTGTTTGCCAATGAAAAAGAAATCAAAATCCTGTTTAACAGCGATGATTTTATGGCTACTCTTGACCTAGTTAAGCCGATGGTCGAAATTGCCGCCGTCACCCGCGACGCCCGCGGTTCGGTAATTGTTAACGGTCGAGTTAAAATCTTTGTGGAAGCCGAAAAAATTGACAATGTGGTGGATTCCACCGGCGCCGGCGATATGTACGCCGCCGGATTTTTATACGGCATGAACACCGAGCGCAGCCTTGGCACTTGCGCCATGATCGGCAGCATTGCCGCCTCGGAAATCATCACGCATTACGGCGCTCGTCCGGAAGTTTCGCTGCGTGGTTTTGTCCGCAACAAGCTTTTGCAATACGGCAAAAAGTTTTAATAATAATATCATCTGATAAATTTGAAAATTGTAAACTATCTGATAAATTTCAATGGAAGGATGGTTTTATTATTGACGTTTTTAACATTTTATTTTATTGTAAAAAAAGTTATTAATTAGTCTAAAATTATTAATATATGGAATGGATTTTTTTTGGTCTCCTTATTTTATTCTGTCTCCCTCTTTCGTTAAGCAGTTTTATTCCGCGAATAAAAATTCCTGTTAAAGAAGGAACGGCCGTTTTAGTATATAAAACTGCGGAAGATTATGTTTGGATTTGTGAATACAAGAAAAACGACCAAATTTGTGTTGCTTTAGTATCTTGCTACAAAAAACACAAAATCGGCGATGAGATTGAGATAAAAGAAAAATCTCAAATAGTCATTTCCGTTTTTCAGGAACTTTAAAAAAAGCTGCTTTAAGCAGCTTTTTTTTAATCCAATAGTTCTAAAGTCTTTTTTTGTAATTCCAAAATCCGTGCATAATTTTTCTTATCTTTAGCATAACTATAAATATCCAAAAGCCGCGCACAAATCGTCAATGTATTTTTACATTTTTCAAAAACAGACACATTTTCATGCGTAACAAAATTCAGCGCGTGCTCCAAATATTTAGCCTGCAATTTCAAATCATCCGTATTATTTGCCAACTCTGTAAATGCTTGGCGTTTCATATCATCATCTTGGATTAAAGCCATTTGCTCATGAGTTTTACGCCACCCTTGTTCATCTTGTAGTTCACCGTAAATATGAGAAATTTTCTCCAAAACATGATGTTTATCACTAATATTTTTTGTAAATTCCAAAGCGTTTTGATAATATTCAACAGCATAAAGATAATTATGCGCATCCATATGTTTATGATTTTTTTCTAAAAATATATCTCCAATACTATTATAAGTCCAAAACAAAATCTGATTACGCTTAATACTGTCATCAAGTTGACATTGCTTAGAATGAGAACAATAATCAATCACCTCATTATAAGCCAACAACTTATCATCAGCATCGCGGAAATATTTAGATTTTTCATATGCTGCGCGATAGATTTTCAATAAATCATTTGCACTTTGAAAAGGTCTATCGGTATATTTAAACATTTTATATCCTTGGCAATTTATTATAGACCACCTGTTTTCAAACAATATTCATGCCTGCATAAATGATACTTCTGAAAAACCGAACACTTTTCACACAAACAGCCACGATCCAAATGAATACAATTACTTTTTTCAAAAGCACAAAACATTTTTTCGTAATGCGTTTTATTGGCAAGACTTTCAGTCGGCTGATTAACATTGTTCGGCGCATTTTTTAATTTACAAACTTGCGAATACGATGGGCAATACATACAAATACATTGAGCAACATTTTCTGCCGTTTTTTCAACTTTCATTCATTTTCTCCTTTTACCCTTTTCAAAAATAATTCGGATAAAAAGAAAAACAAGCTGTCCCTAACATAAGTCTATGTTTTAAGCAAACTGTTTCAAATTCGCTCAAAAACACCATCTTCAATAGGCGGAAGAAAAAAATTCGTCCTTTCAGGCAAAAAAGCCACATTATCAACTCTTGCCAACAACGGACCATGGTAACAAGAAAGCACCATTTGCTCAATTTTTTCATCAGCGCCGCGCATAAAAATTTCTACACTTCCATCTTCGGCATTACGCACCCAACCGGAAATATCCCCGATTTTTTGAGCCTGGCGTTCCGTCCATCGACGAAAACCAACACCTTGCACTCTACCACTGATTTTAAGATAAATTTCTCTCATTGCCTCAAATATTTCTCTACAGCAACAATACTTTTCTTCAAATTATCGCGCCGTTTTTCTGCTTCCGGAACTTTTCCCCATTTTTGCGCCTGATACAATTCTTCCAACTCAGACATTTCAAAAGCCTGCTCTGCATTAATAAAACCTTTTACCAATGCCAAAGCCAGCAGAACTGAGCGCATATTTAATGCTGCAATATAAAACGCTGCCAGCTCTTTATCTGAAAATTGATGAATATATTTACTTAACTCCAGTGCCGATTCGGCATTAATTGCAGGCGTATCAATCCCCGAAGTTGTTTTAAATCGGGCATTAACATTTTCATCAACCCAATGAATAACCGGCATCCACTTTTTCTCCTGCTCATGCCGCAAATCTTCATCGCTGCTCCAAAACAACAAAACATCATTAAGTGAAAATTTAACCAAGCGCTCAATTAATTCTTCACGATGCTGACGAATATCTTCTTCAATTTTGGTCCATTCGTAGTTCATTATCAGTTCTTTCTTTTAAACATATTCAAAACATCTTTTGCTGTATTTGTCAAAGCGTCAACACTGTCTGAGATAGCCTCACTTGTTCCCTGATAAACACCTTGTCCGGCCGCCTTGGCACCTTTTGGCGCCGGGAACATATCTTGATAAGCAGTCCCTTTCAAGGCTGTATAACACGGGGATTCATCGACATCCAGCATCATTTGTGAACCCAAAAACGCAGGACCTGCAGCAGCCACACCAACCACGTTTTTAATCACAGCCGAATCATCAATAGCAATTTTAGGCTCTTCAACCGTCCCTGCCACCTTAATCATGGAAGAAATCGCCTGAACCACATTTGTATCAGCCAGCTTACCGTTAAATGGATTGATTGTGAAATCAATTTTATCATTTTTCAAATTAACCGCGCCGTCGCTAACAATTGCCAATTGTTTAGAATTAAAGACAATGCCTTTGGGAAAAGAAGCTTTTCCGCTGCCAATATCCGTGCGAACAACGGCACAACTCAATTCCAAATTCTTTTTTTGTTTATCAATTTTCAAAGTCTTAAGCAATTGCGTTACAAAATTACCGGTCAAATATTTTAGCGCCCCAGTCTGAATTTTAGATTCATCGACAATAGCCACCACTTGTCCGTCTAAACTTTCGACCATTTGACGCAAAGTTTTTCCTTGCCCGCTCAACTGAACTGAAAGTGTAGTGTTTCCCCCTGAAATAATACCAAACGTACCGGCATCCGTTGCCGCCAAACCTTTCCACAAATTTTGCAACACAACATCTTTACCGGTTAAAGTCAAATCAAACGCATTGTTTGTTGCCGCAACTGAGAACATTCCGTTAACATCGCCACCCCCGGCATTAAGCGACAAAGGGGACACATTCAGCTTGCCATTTTGCAAAACAGCCTTCACTTGAACATTTTCCAAAACCAAATCCGGATTAACAATCAACGACTTTACATCTGCCGATGCTTGCGCATTAACACTATTTAAGACCGACAAATCAAGCGGTGTATTCGGCACATATTCTGCCGCCGCAGCAACAGGAATTAAAGCAAAAGATGCTGTCTTCACCGGCGTTGCCGTCAATGTCTGCAAATTAAGGCTCGTGCTGTGCAAAGCCGCCTTTATATTGGGTTTATTACCGTTTAAATCCACATCAGCTGTACCGTTAATAACATTTCCGGCCACGTTTAACGAATTGATTTTAAGAGCAATGTTTTTAGGTGTTCCGGAAAATTCTGCTTCCAAAGAAACAGCCGGAGCGCCAAAATTTCCGGATGGATTTTTCAGCACTGCCGAACCGTTAAAGCCCAAATCAGTCATCATATTTGTTAAAACGACATCTGCTTGAGCCTTTGCACCAAAAGCCGCCACTTCTGCTTTTACGGGATACTTTTCCGCACCTTGCAAAATCGCATTAATTGAGCCCGCCGTTGCCGTGCCGGAAATTTCCTCGCCGTTAAACACCAAATCAAAAGCAATATCCAAATCCGCATTCATACTTTCTGTGCGCAAAGTCAATGAATTAACCTGTAAATTGGTAACAGAACCCGTCGTCATGTCTTGATAAATCAGCTTAGCATTTTCAATATTAACTTGCTTAGCCAAAAAGCCCGCCAGCAAAGGCGCGGCATTCGTTGTTGAATTTGCAGAAGTTTCCTGTTCAACCGCAATTTCTACCATGGTGTCAACATCGCCTTCAACCGTACTAATCTGATTATTTTCAGCTTTAACCTGCGGCTTGGAAAATTCCCAGTTTGCCTTACCATCGGCATTGACGGCTAAATAAACTTCAGGCTCAATCAGATTAACCGTATCAATCACCACTTCTTTATGCAACAAGGGCATGATGGAAACCGCCACTTCCACACTTTTAGCTTTTATCATTTCCGGCTCTTCCGCCCAAGAAGCATTGCTAAAACTTACATCATTTAAAACAACTGTTGGTATTAATGATATTTTTAAGCCGGCATCGCCTGTCAATGATAATTTCCGACCGGTCTGCTCATACGTAATTTTTTCCACGTATGACTTGTACTTGTTCAAATCAAACGTCTTAATAAAAACAAATCCGCCGACAATCACAATCAATAACAAAACCATGATTGTCCAAAAAATAAATTTCAGAAATTTTTTCATTGACTTCTATGCTCCCTAAAATTCAAACCCAAAAACCTGATGTCTTCTTTAAAATAATCCGGCAAAGGCGCTTTGACAACAAACTTTTTGCGATATACCGAAGATAAATCAATTTGGTAAGCATGCAAATGCAATTTTTGGCTTAAATTTTGCAAACGGTATCGTTTAAGACCAAAATATTTATCATCGCCCAAAATGGGGCAGCCGATATACTCCAAATGTACTCTGATTTGATGCGTTCTGCCGGTCAAGGGCTCTGCGGCAATCAAACAAAACTTTTCACCAACGGTATCTAAAACTTCAAATGTCGTAACCGCTTTTTTACCACCGTCCGTCACTTGCATTTTTTCGCCGATTTTTTCCAACGGCGCTTTTATTTCGCCGTTTTTTTGCAAGGGTATGCCGACGCACAACGCCAAATAAGTTTTTTGCAAATCATGTTCCCGAAAAGCCTTGGTCAAAATTTCGGCATATTTTCTGTTGCGTGCCAAAACTAAAATTCCGCTGGTATCTTTATCAATCCGGTGCACCAACTTGGGTCGTTCATTCAACTCATAGGCCAACGCATCCAACATGCCGTCAAGATGTCTTGTCGTCTTGGTTCCGCCCTGCACGGCAAGCCCCGAAGGCTTGTTTAAAACAATAATGTTTTCATCTTTAAACAAAACCAATGAACGAACAAAATCCACATCTGTTTTTGATACAACTTTCTCATTTTTTACAGCTTTTTCATTATCTAACGGCGGTAAACGGATTTCTTGCCCGGCACACAAACGCAAACTTGTCTCGGCTTTTTTGCCGTCAACCTTAATTTGCTTGGTACGCAGCAACTTCTGCAACCTGCTTAAAGATAAAGACGGGTATTCACGTAAAAACCACCGATTTAAACGTATACCATCATCTTCTGGTTTAATTTTGATAAACGTAACTCCGGACATTTCTTCCCTGTCTTAGCGTAAATATATATTATTTTGTTCCTTGTTCGTCTGATGATTTGCCAAAGACGATAAACGATAATTCAATCGATGCAACATAACATTGCCTTTAGCCGCATTTATACCTTTTGGCAAAACCGTATTAAGCCGTTTAACATCTTCTGATGACAACCCTTTCGACAACGGCAGCAAGCCATTTTCATTGCAAACGACGATTCCCACGCCATACCTGCTGGCATTTTTCCTAAGCTCATCTGAGATTTTATCGGCTATATCTGGTTGAACCAACAGAACATGATCATATTCAGTCATTTTTTACCTCTACTTTTCTTTGCTTGTTTTTTTCTTTCCGCAGATTATCAAAATAATCTACCCTCTTTTTTATTTCCCGCTCAAAGCCTCGTTCAACCGGATAATAAAGCTTAACCCGTTAAATTCCGTCCGGGAAATAATTCTGTCCGGAAAAACCGTCGTCCAAATCCTGATCATAAATATAACCGTCATGATAACCCAATTGTTTCATCAATTTAGTCGGCGCATTCAAAATATGTTTGGGCGGCATCAGCGAACCGGTTTTTTTAGCCAAGGCAAAAGCTTTGTCCATAGCCTTGTACACCGCTGCTGATTTCGGTGCCGTTGCCAAATAAGCCGTCAACTGCATAATAGCAAGTTCGCCTTCCGGCGAGCCGAGCCGTTCATATACTTCAGCACAAGCCAAAGCCTGTGTCACCGCATTTGGGTCTGCCAAAGACACATCTTCTACCGCAAAACGTATCAAACGTCGCAAGATATAACGCGGATCTTCTCCGGAAGCGAGCATGCGCGCCACCCAATACAAGGCGGCGTCCACATCTGTTCCGCGCAAAGATTTATGCACAGCCGAAATCAGATTATAATGCCCGTCGCGGCCTTTGTCATATACCGGCGCCCGTGAACGGATAACGTTGATAATATTGTCTTTATTAAAAATTTCACCGTCTTTGGCATACGCCCACACGCTTTCGGCTAAATTAAGAATATAACGCCCGTCGCCGTCTGCCGTATCTTTCATCAACTGACGAGCTGCCTCATCAACCGGAAGTTTCTTGCCCATTTCTTTTTCTGCCCGCTGCAGCAGCACTTCAAAATCATCTGCCGTCAAACGGTTAAGCACAAACACCTGACAACGCGAAAGAAGCGCGGCATTAAGCTCAAATGACGGATTTTCCGTTGTTGCGCCCACCAAAACAACCGTGCCGTCTTCCACATAAGGCAAAAAGCCGTCTTGTTGCGATTTATTAAAACGATGAATTTCATCAACGAACAACAATGTTCCCTTACCCTGATTGGCACGACGTTCCTGCGCATACTGAAACACGCGTTTCAAATCTGCCACGCCTGAAAAAACAGCTGAAATTTGTTCAAAATAAAGATTTGTATGTTCAGCAATCAGACGAGCAATTGTGGTTTTGCCGCACCCTGGCGGTCCCCATAAAATAAAAGAAGATATTTTTCCGGTTGCCAACATCCGCCCGATAGGAGAATCCTTGCCGACCAAATGATTCTGTCCAACCACCTCGTCCAACGTGCGGGGACGCAGTCGATCTGCCAGAGGTCTTTTCACCTGATTTGAAAACAGCGTATCTTCCATAATCATTTACCGGTTTAATTTTCAAGATATTAAGTCAAAATATTCCGACAATCGCAATCATATTGCGATTCGCCGGAATAAAGCAAAAAGATAATACCACAAATTTTATGTTCAACAACCTTTATTTTTAAAATTTTTTCTTAAAATCAACCACGCTCGCGCTGCCCTCGGCTACGCATCATACTTATCTGATCAAAAACAGCCTGCTCAAAAACTTTGTTTTTTCCGGAATCATCTTTCGACTGCCGCAATTTATTTTCTTGCTCGATTTTTTTAGCCTGCTCATATGCTGCATAATCCGTAATATCAATATGTTGCGGCGTTGGATTTTCCTTATCTTCAGAACGACTGGCCATAACTTCGCGTTTATGTTTTTCAATAATTTTTCGCATTTCGCTATTATGTTCTTTGGCAATAGAATCCTGCTTTTCATCACGAGCCTGATGGAACTGCTCCATAATTTCTTCATCTTTCGGATCCGGTCGTCCCACCACGGCATTATAAAGTTGTTTGCCGGATTTCAACAACTGTGCCACCGTAATTCCCGGATGCTTAGTTAAATCCCAAACACCGGCGGTACCGCGCCCATCAAAAAATTCTGTAAAATCGACACCCCTGAATTTCTTCTTTTTTCTTTTAGGCGCCAAAATCTGGCGCAGTTCTTTCGGTGTCGGCATCCGCCCCAACGCTTGCGCTATTTGTTCAGGGCTAATAATACATTCGCTTAAATCCAATTCATAAACATTAACACCGGTAAAATCGACACCCGTAAAATCAACCCCTCTTAAGTCAACCATACTCAAATCGATTCGAGAGAAATCAAGCAATGTCAGATTCATCCGTCTAAGATTTAATTTATGCGGATAATAAACAGCTAAAAACTCCACCAATGCCTGCAATTCTTCAATTGCCAGCGCATCCATTTCCACATCAAGCAAAATGGCATCTTGAATATCGGCATCAACCAAAACCACGCCATTCATCTTGGCGCCGGTAAAATTAGTTCCGCGCAGCCGAGCACCCGTAAAAACCGCCCCGTTCAGGTTTGCGCCGCTTAAATTAGCGCCTGACAAATCGGCATCCGAAAAATCTGCTCCATCTAATTTAGCATGAGAAAAATCCGTTTCTCTTAAATCAGCACCGGAAAAAACCGCTTTTTGCAAATTTTCACCAGCATATTTCCCGCCGCACAACACTTTTCCGCTAAAATTAAAATCATTGTTTTGCAAAGAAGCTGAAATTTCTGATATGGATTTTGGTTCTGTAACAGCTTTTGAAATTGCCTGCCAGGAAAAATTATTTTGATACATCCTTTCGACATCGACATCATCATTCCGCACCGCTTTAACCTTATTGCGGATAGCCGGAATATGAAATGTTTTTTTGTCGTTTGCTGACATTTTAAAAACCCCGCATTCAAAACTTTTTTCTAGTTTAACTCATTTTTCCTTGTTTGACAAACAAATAATTACTTTTGCCGTTGCCACAACCATTTCACGGCATAAATACCCGGCAAACTAAACATCGCGGCAATAACAAAAAACACCGACCATGAAACCGCTTCCGCCAGCAACCCGCTTGTCGCCGCAAAAACATCGCGCGCCAAGCTCATCAATGACGAAAGCAAAGCATATTGCGTTGCTGTATAAAGCACATTACACAAAGATGATAGATATGCCACAAAAGCCGCCGTCGCCATGCCGGAAGAAAAATTCTCGAGCGTAATAATACCGGTCAACATCCACAAATTATGTCCGGCCATGGCTTGAAATGCAAACAACAATGTTGTTAAACCTTGTATAATACCACAAATATAAAGCCCTTTAAACAAACCGGTTTTTTTAAGCATAATCCCGCCAAACAAACCGCCGGCAATTGCCGCCGCCATACCGTAAATTTTGATAACATAAGCAATTTCGGTTTTGCTAAAACCCATATCATCATAAAAAACAAAAGCCATCGGCGCAAAATATGCATCACCCATCCGATAAATAAAAATCAAAAAAACAATCATCAGCCAATGCGGTTTATTAATAAAATCAGCAATTGGATTTTTCACGGCTTTTACAAAAAAATCTTTTGCATTAAGCGTTGCCGTTTTTTTCTTTTTTGTTTGATATTTAAATTTTGTTTTAGGCTCTTTAACAAGCAAAATTGTAACCAACCCAACCAAAGAGCCTGTTGACATCAACAAATAAACCAAATTCCAGCTCAAAAAATCTGCCAGCCACAAAGCACCCGCGCCGGAAAAAATCAATCCCAAACGATACCCCAAAACAAACACGGCAGCTCCGGCAGCCTGCTCATCTTCATGACGTTGAAAACTTTCCACGCGGTACGCATCCAAAACAATATCCAGCGAGGCGGAAGCAAAACTTACCAAAGAAGCCCACAACCATATCATAAACGGCTTTTCGGCAGGGCTACTCCCTGCCATAGCCGCAACAAACACCAACAGTAAAACCTGCATTAAAAATGCCCAACTGCGCCGCCGTCCCAACCGCCACAACAACGGAAGTTTCAAATTATCCAACAATGGCGCCCACAACCATTTAAATGCATATGGAATTTTCACCAACGAAAAAGCGCCAATGGCGGCATAAGTCCATCCGGCATCTTTGAGCCACCAGCTTAACGTGCTAAACACTAACAAAAACGGAAAACCGCTGGCAAAACCAAGGGCAACCATCGCCGCCATGGTTCGATTTCCATAAACTTGCCAAACATTCTTCAATTTATCTATCATAAAAATCATTACACATCAAACGGCTTAAATTTAAGTTAAAGCTGCAAATATATTACAAAAAAAGCGCCCGAAGGCGCTCCGCAAATTTTGTTGCATCGGCAAGATTTAATATTCCCTGATAACCTGATTATCTTTCACATACATATTTAAGTATTGATGAATATTTTCTTCCATCCGCAAATTAAATTCTTCAAACAATTTATAGACCATCTCATTCCAATATTTCTCTTTATCTTCAATACTGGTATCAATCGGCATTATCAGCTCACGCCAAGCCTCAATGGATGTCTGAGCCTGCGACTGACCATTCGCCGAACTGATTTTCAACACAACCGCCAATGTTGCCCGATATTTCAAACTGTCTTTATAAAACAATTGCGATGCTTTTTCTTCAACCTCTGTCACACTGGCGTCTTTAATAATAAATTCTGCCACGCGGTTTGAAGCAAAATCGACTGCTTCCAAGCGGTCGCGCGCCCATATACGGGCTGCTCTTTCAATAGAAACCGGAAAAAGATGTTCAACATTCGGACGCGTAAACGACGGGGTAAATTCAGATATAACATCAATTTTATTCACTTCCAACTCAATTTTTGGCTGATCATCAAAACGCGGTTCGACATAACGCCGTGTTTCAGCCACATCCTGATTGCTGGCGCAAGCACTCAAAAAAGCCACGGCAGCGGCTGCAAAAAACTTATTCAAACTTCTCATCATTTTCATCCGTTGTTAAACCCAAAACACGTCCCCTTCGGCGACATCTTTTTTTTAATACATTTTTTCAGCCGATGCAAGCACTTAATTAATGTTTTAGCAATTCGTCTGTATCAAAAACATATTTTTCCGAACAAAAACTGCAAGTGGCGGTAATTTTTCCGTTATCAGACATCTCTTCAATTTCATCCTTACCAAAACCGCTCAGAGTCGAAAACAACTTATCGCGGCTGCAGCGGCATCCGAATTCATACCTCTTTTCTTTGCCGATTTCCAACTTATGGGCATGAAACAAACGATACAAAATTTCTTCCGAACTTAAATCGGCATTAAAAATCTCATCGGCGGACAAACTGCCGATAAAGACCTCTGCTTCGTTCCATACTTCTTTCAAAACGTCTTCATCTTCTAAAAATTCTTTGCCGCCTTTGACCGGCACTTTTTGCAGCAAAATCCCTGCCGCCTGCCAGCTTTGGCTCTCGCCTTGCGGATGCTTGACGAACAACTTCAAAATCGTGTCGATTTGTTCCGATTGTTTAAAATAACGCAACGCCAACTCGGTCAAATTTTTTCCCTGCAAATCAACCACGCCTTGATAAAGCTCGGTTTCCGGTCCCTGATCAATGGTAAAAGCCATATAACCGCCGCCCACCAGATGCGGAACTTCCTCAATTTCATCTTCCGTTTTGCGTAAAGCTTTGGCTTGGTCAAGCTTATCTTCATCAAATTTGGCTGAAGCGCGCACTTTTCCTTCTGAGGTTACATCGGCAACCAACAGCGAAACCGGTCCATTGCCTTGAATTTGCAGCGTAAACAATCCTTTATATTTCAAAGCATTTGCCAGCAGCACCGCCAATGCCGTCGTTTCGGACAAAGCCGCTGACACGTTTACGGGGTAATCATGGCGTTTCAAAATATCTTGCAAAACATCGTTTAAGCGCACCAAGCGACCGGCAAACGCACCGTTATGAATATGAAAAGACACACAATTGTCAAAATTTTTGTTACTCAATTTTTATAATTCCTTTATATTATCAAACATTCGTGTACAATTTAGGAAAAATAAAAGGAATTTTCAAGTGTTAGAAGAAGCTCAAAACAAACCCCGCCAAAAAGCGCCGCGCAAAATAACGCGACAGCGCCTAAAAAACATTGGCTTATATTATCTAAAACGTTTTGAATCTTCGGTTGAAAACCTGCGCCGTGTTTTGAAACGCCGAGTCGATGATTACGCCCGCCAAACGCCTGATTTTAACAAAGCCGAAGCTTATGGCTGGATTGAAGAACTCTTACAAGAGTTTGAAAGCTGGCATTATCTGGATGACGAGCGCTATGCCGAAATCAAAATCCGCGATTATTTAAGCGCCGGCAAACCCGAACGCTACATCAAAACCAAGCTTTTCCAAAAAGGCATTGCCGAAGAAACCATCAACCGTCTTTTGAACAATCAGGAATACGACCCGCGCGAGATGGCTCTAAAACTTGCCCGCAAGAAAAAAATCGGTCCTTTCCGCCCCGATGATGAAAGCCGCAGGCAAAATCGTCAAAAAGACATGGCTGCGCTTGTCCGCGCCGGTTTTGACTATGACCTCGTCTGCGACATTTTAAATGAGGATTTTTCTTAAAAAAACAAAATTTTCCCGTCGATTCTGCCGATAAAGCTGCACCACCGCTGCAACTCAACGCCGCGGCGCATTGCGAAAATGGGCATGGGTAATGGCAATTGCCAACGCATCCGACGAGTCGTTATTTTTCGGCTTACATCCGGGGAGCAAAACTTTAACCATTGTTTCTACCTGATCTTTAGCCGCCTTGCCGACGCCGACCGTCGCCTTTTTGACCTTGTTCGGCTCATACTCAAACAGCGGAATACTATACGTCCCCGGCGCCAAAATCACCACCCCGCGCGCCATGCTTAATTTTAAAGTGGAATGCGGATTCGTATTGAGAAAAACAATTTCGATTGCCGCCTCATCGGGCTTGTAAGTTTCAATCACATTGCAAATGCTGCGATAAAGAAAATCCAACCGCTGTTCAATCGGAAGTTTAGCATCTGTTGGGATAAAACCGTCGGCGATATAACGCAGACGGTTGTTTTCCACCTCAATAACCCCCCATCCGGTAGAGGAAAGGCTGGGGTCAAGTCCCAACACTTTAACCAAAATTTATTCCTGTTCCAATTGCGCCATCACCTCGTCGGCGATTTCCGCATTGTGATAAACGTGTTGCACGTCGTCATCTTCTTCCAACGCGTCAATAAATTCCAAAAACTTTTTCGCCGTTTCCAAATCGGTGATTTCGGTTTTAACCATCGGTTTCCAGTCCAAACGCGAAACCGAAGGCGTACCGAATTGTTTTTCCAACGCATCGGTAACGGCTGACAAATCATCCGGCAAAGTTTCGATTTCATGAAATTCTTCATCTGAAACCACATCATTAGCACCGGCTTCCAAAGCCGCCTCAAACATTTTATCAGCTTCTGCTGCCGCCGCCGGATATTGAATATGGCCGATTCGTTCAAAATTAAACGTCACCGAACCACTTTCACCCATCGCACCGCCACGCTTACCGAAAATCGTGCGGACATTGCCGGCTGTACGGTTTTTATTATCAGTCAAAGCTTCAACAATAACAGCGGCTTTGTTGGGCGCATAACCTTCATAACGCATGCTGACAAAATCAGCGCCGCCGGCAGTTTGCGTAGCTTTGGCAATAGCACGTTCAATATTGTCTTTGGGCATACTTTCCGCACGTGCGGCTTGAATCGCCAGACGCAAGCGCGGGTTTTTATCAGGCTCCGGCAAGCCGCTTTTGGCAGCCACCGTAATTTCTCGAGCCAATTTGGCAAACACACGGGCTTTTTTGGCGTCTTGTGCGCCTTTACGATACATAATATTTTTAAACTGCGAATGTCCGGACATTTTTCATATTCTCCTAAAAAACTGTTCTTTGTAAGCTGCTTATAAACCATGACATTGTTTTCGGCAACATTTTTTTTCATGCAAAACAAAAAAATTATTTTCCGCCACATCATCCACAACCCAACCTCATCACCCCATGAGGATACGTCAACCCCTAACATCCTCACCCCACGAGGATACATTAGCATCCGAGTTTAGGGGTCTCCCAAAGGACGCCTTAATCGCCACGTAATAGCGCGTCGGTGGCGTGACAGCACAAAACGTCATGCCACTGCCGAGCACTGCTCGGCAGTTTAGGCATCTCTTCCCTTGTGCGTGCAACAGCCGCCCTGCGTAATAAAAATAGAACCGGCAAGCCGCCCCTAAAATTAACTTATTTGCCTTTTTTAACAACAAAAGACTCCCTTGCAAAAAGGGAGTCTTTTGTTTCGGTAAAAACCTAACCAATCGGCTTAGTAGTATTTCCAAGCCACCACATTGGTAGAACCATCACCATTACAAGCAGCAACGGCATTGGTAATTGTCATCGGTGTCGGGTAAGTAGCATCACCCGGAATAGCTATTGCCGCAGTACCAGTGCTACCGGAAGTATAAATTGTATCCAACGCGGTACCAACACTTGACAATTCACCGGCTTCCGCATTTTCATCAGCACCGGCAGTAATAGCAATCAAACCGGAACCTTGACCGGAACCCCAGTCACCGGTGGCAACCGTCACACAAGCTTCAGATGTCAAGCCGGCATATTCGATAATGAAAGCTTCATCAGCCTGACCAGCACGAGCCGGAGAAGCTTCAATTGTCACTGCACCGTTAAAAGCATTGTGCATGCTCAAACCACCTGAAGAACCGGCTTCATACATATCTTCCGGAACCACACCGAATTTAACCGCTGCACTATTGTCCAAACCGTCATAATTGCCCTGTGAAGAGAACAATGTACGGATGTTGGCAACCAGCATGGAAACTTGGTCTGTTGTTTTGTTGATTTTATATTTGTTCATGGCTTTGGAATAACCGGCAATACCACCAACCGACAGAACGCCGATAATGGCCAGAACGCCTAACATTTCGACCATCGAACGGCCGTTTTCATTAATATGTTTCATAATATTTTCCCCTAAAAAAATATTTCTGTTTACACTTTACATTAAAAACTATACTGCAAAACATCAATCCCGGCAAGCCTATCTTTAGTCATAAAGAAAGATATATAACCTTATTATCTGGATTAACCCACACAGTACATACCAAACTGAACATAGTCTTAACTTTCTTAAAAAAGCTTTAATTTTATCTGACTTTTTAAGACAACGGACTTGACTTAAACGCTTAATGTTATACTATCCTGCCATACTTGAGATAAATAATTAAGGAGCAAAAATGACTTTTGAAGAACTCGGTTTGAGCGAACAAACCATTAAAGCCATCAAAGAACTTGGCTTTGAATGCCCGACCACCGTACAAAAAGATGTTATCCCCTCTGTTTTATCCGGCAAAGATATATTTGCCATTGCCCCCGGTCGTTGCGGCAAAACCTGTTCTTATGTTTTTCCGCTTATAGACATCATCTCCCGCAAACAAGGGCAAAATATCTTGATTATAACTGCCGATTCCAAACAATCGGTTATTGTTTCTGACCGCTTGGCAATCTTCAATAAATATCACGAAATTAATGAAGAAACTCTGCAGGAAAATACCCAAGACATCAACAATGAAGCCAATGTGATTATTGCCGCACCGGATTTGCTTTTAGACATTGCCGCCGAAGGCAAAATCGACCTTTCCAAAATCAACATTTTGGTAGTTGATGATATCAATCTCATTAAAAAGAAACACCAATTGTCAAACTTAGAAAAAGTGTTAGAAATGCTCCCGGCTGAAAAACAAAACATTGTTTTTACCAACCGCCGCTCCAAAGAAACACAAGATATTTTAGATAAAATATTAAAAACCCCGGCAGAAATCAAAGTTGACCGTGCCAAAGAAGATGAAGCTTCTTTTGAAGTTTCTGCCGCCGACAAAACAAAAACAGCAGACAAACAAACTGTTCCAACCCCGACAGCACCCAAACCACAGGTTGATCAAGAAGCTGTCAGCTTAATGAACCAATATAAAACTTTTGGTGATAAAACACCTGCTTTTCTGCTGGTAAAATGCGAGCTGGCACAAAACGAAAATTAATGACAACGCCCTGAAAAAAACGCCGTTATCCTAAAAGATAGCGGCATTTTTTTGTTTTGTTTTTTTAAAAATTAATTCAATCGGGAACCGTTTTCATAACTCCCGATTAATTGAACCGCCGGAATTTTAATGTCTTTAACAAGATTTTGTTCTTCTTTGACGATTCGGCAGCTACCGTATAAAACCGCCATTGCCGATTTAACCGGTGCACTGCTGGCAAACTCAAAATATTCTCCCGGTTCAAGTTCCGGAATTTCCCCTTTAAATCCCGGCGCATTGTCGCAAAAGCTGTTGCCGCGATCGTCAGTAAAATTAAAATCTTTGCCTAATATCTGGATTTTTTCATCTGAATTATTTTCGATTCGCAAATAATAACTGCAGCTGTCTGCCTCATCTTCTTCCAAAAAAGCCTGACAAGCCGAAATCACAATATCATCGGTTTGCGCCGTCACATATTCTATATCAAAATCCATGGCATAATTCCTTCATCACAATTAAGCTTTGTGTTAACTATTAATTAACTTTTTATGATTCGCAACCACCGAAACATTTTGTTCACAATTTTATACACAACAAAAAACGGAGCTGTTTAAGCCCCGTTTTTTGTTATATTTTTTGCGTTTTTATACCCGTCCATAGACGTCTTCAAAACGGACGATATCATTTTCATCCAAGTTATCGCCGGTCTGAATTTCAATAAAAACCACATCAGATTTACCATCATTCTGGATTCGGTGTTTTGTTTCTGCCGGAATATAAACCGATTCGTTTGCTTTGCGGACAAATTTTTCTTCGCCCAAAGTCACCACGGCTTCGCCACAAACAATAATCCAATGTTCGGCGCGATAATGATGCATTTGCAAAGACAGTTTCCCGCCGGGGATAACACATATCTTTTTAACGCAATAACTTTCGCCGGCTTCCAAAACTTCCCACGTTCCCCACGGACGTGTATCCTTACTACCTTTTTTATATTTATTTTCCATCTCAATAATACGTTAATTATGTTAAAACCAATTTAGACTATATTCTTTTTTGTCTTTAAAATCAAGGTAAAAACAAAGTTTGCACTTGATGAAAATAAATATAAATAATATAAAGGAAGAAACAAAATTAAAACGGGAAAAAACATGCAGACAAATGCGGCAAACAAAGCAATGGATATTCTCAAACGGATTCAACAAGCCGTTTCTGAAAATGACGAACCTGCCGTCAAGCTTGAAAACACCATGCACATTCTAACCGAAAGTTTTGCTTCTGATGCAGCCGTTTGTTATGTAACCGTTGATGACAACTACCTTGAGCTTTTAAGCCAATATGGCGCTTCTGCAGATGCCTTCAAACGCAACATTCGTTATGGCGAAGGGTTTGCCGGCAACATTGCCGCCAGTCGGCGCTCACTGTTTCGGGTAGATAAAGGCAATCACCTGTATCAAGCCACGCTTGGCGTGCCGCTTTTGCGCTGGAACCGTACCGCCGGCATTATCATAATTGCTCACAAACAAGCATATCAATATACCCAAACAGAAGTCGAAACACTCGAAACGGTTGCTTTGTTCTTAACGGCAACACTTTCCAGTGAAGAAATGATTAATTATAAAAAGAAATTAATCAAATCACGCGGCTTAAATTTAAAAGACCGGCTAAAAGGCGTCATCTTAAACAAAGGCTACGGCGTCGGCAATGCCGTTGTTCATCAGCGCCGCCAAGCCCTAACCAAAATCTTTGCTGAAGACAAAGCCAAAGAACTGGCGCGCTTAGAAGACGCTAAAGAACGCATGAATAAAAGCTTGGATGAAAAATTTAATACCACCCGTTTAGGCTTAGGCGAACACACCGACATTCTGGAAACTTACCGCATGTTTGCCCGCGACAAAGGTTGGTATCAAAAAATTTCTGATAACATAGAAAACGGTTTAACAGCAGAAGCCGCCGTTGAACGCGCTTATGAAGACGCATGGAACCGCCTTTCCGGCAGCAGCGACATATATTTAAAAGAACGCCTGCATGACTTGCGCGATGTTGCTGATCGGCTGCGCTTATTTTTAAGCGGCGATAATGAAAAGATTAATCCGGAACAAACCAATGATGACATTATCATTGTTGCTCAAACCATGGGACCGGCAGATTTAATGGATTACGACTATAAAAAAATCCGCGGATTAATTATTGAAGACGGCACGCCGACCATGCATGTTTCTATTGTTGCCAAAGCCTTAAACATTCCGGTCATTGCCAAAATCCGCGGCATTTTTAAAGACGTTAAAGAAGGCGAAAGGCTGGCATTGGACGGACAAGAAGGCTATGTTTATATCAATCCTGCCGACGATATCGTCCAAAAATTCAAATCCCGCCAAAAAAACATGGCGCTTTTACTGGAGCAGCTGCAAAAACTAAAACGTTTTCCAAACAAAAGTTTAGACGGCGTTAAAATCAATTTAAGCATCAACGTCGGTCTTGATTTTGATTTTGATTATCTCGATTCGACCAAATGCGACGGCGTCGGCTTGTACCGTACTGAAATCCCATTTATGTCATCTGAAAAAATGCCGGGCGTACAAGATCAGGTTGAATTTTATAAACGTTTGCTGGAAAAAGCCGGACGAAAAAAAGTTATTTTCCGTAGCCTGGACGTCGGCTCTGACAAACTTTTGCCATACTGGAACGATATGAAAGAAGATAACCCTGCCATTGGCTGGCGTTCCATTCGTATCACACTTGACCGCCGCGCCATTTTACGCCAACAAATGAAAGCTTTTTTAAAAGCCGCCGCGGGTGTTGAACTCAATGTTATGTTTCCGATGATTGCTAGTTTGGAAGAATTTCTAGAAGCCAAAGAAACACTGCTTTTAGAGCTCGAAAAAGAAAAACGCCGCGGCGAAGAAGTCCCCAAAAAAGTCAATGTAGGTTTAATGATTGAAGTTCCTTCCATTATCTTTCAGCTTGATGACGTTTTAAAAGAGGCTGATTTCATATCTGTCGGCACCAACGATTTAGCACAGTTTATTTTTGCCTGCGACCGTGGCAACCCGCGCTTGAGTGATCGCTATGACGTATTATCGGCACCGTTTTTAAGAGTAATGCGCGAAATCGTCAAAAAAGCGGACAAAGCCGGTGTTTTATGTTCGGTTTGCGGCGAAATGGCAAGCAATCCTGTTGAAGCTATGGCTCTTATCGGCTTAGGCTTTCGCCGATTATCCGTTGCCGGTTCTGCCTATGGCAACGTCAAAAGCATGATTCGTTCGTTGCAGGTTCAAGATATCACCGATTACGTGCAAACACTGCTTAAATCACCTAAAAGGACATTGCGACCACAATTATTAGCATATGCTTGCGATCATGGTATTGCAATCTCATAATTTTTATGCTTAAATACTAAAAATTTTAAAATTTAAGGACAACCGCATTGGAAAAACAAAACGATACACCGGAAACAAATTTTGAAAATGCCGCTTCTGTCGGGGCTTCTTTAAAACGTGCACGGCTGGCTCAAAAAAAGACATTAGACATTGTCAGCAAAGCGCTATGCATTCGTAAAATTTATATTAAAGCCATAGAAGAAAACAACTATGATGAACTGCACCCCGTCCCGTATGGCATTGGTTTTGTGCGCTCATATGCCGAATATTTAGGTTTAAACAGTGAGCCTATCGTCCAACGCTACAAAGAAGAAGCTATGCCGCAAAAGAAGGAAGAAAGTTCAAAAAACACCTCCGTATCTTCCCACAAAATTGTAACCATGCCCAATCGGCGGCAAATTTTAATTGGTATTTTTATCATTTTCGGCATCTACTTAATATGGCTGCTTTCCTATTGCCAAACAGAAACCGAAATGGAACAAACAAATTTACAGACCATCAAAACCGTAGAAACACCAACAGATACAGAAAAAGATTTTCCTTTGCCGGAATTGCCGATTTTAACCATACCTGATAAAAATTCCACCATAACTGAAGATGTTGCGACAGATGCTGAAACATCCGCCCCAACCACAGAAGATACAAATGAAAATTCTGCCCAAATATCACAAATAAAAATAACTGAAGAAAGTTACGACGATACATCAATAAAAGCAAATTTGCCGGAAACAAATTCCAGAGTCGTGGTTAAATTTAAAGGTGAATCATGGCTTGAAATTCGCGACGACAAAAAAATCTACATTACTGGCATTTTTGAAAAAGACTACGTTTATAACGTACCTGACCTGCCGGGGCTCAAGCTCTCTGTCGGGCGATACTACAATGTTGATATATACATTGACGGCAAGCTGACAACGGTTGCCCGTCCACGCAAGCAAACAAACATTGATTTAGATTCGTTTTTAAACCATTAGATTAATCAAAATTCAAGAGATGGCTCAGTTTTTGCTGCGCCGTTTCTTTGTTTAAATGATTAAAGAAGTTAGGAAAAAGATATGGAAAAATTACAAAATGTTCGCGGCACATATGACCTATACGGTACTGCCAAAAGAAAAGCCAAAAAAGTGATTGCAACAGCTTCAGAAGTTGTTGAAAAGTACGGTTTCGACGAAATTGAAACGCCGATTTTCGAATTTACCGAAGTTTTTGCGCGCAATTTAGGCGACACAACCGATATTGTCACCAAAGAAATGTACTGTTTTGAAGACCGCGGCGGCGAAAGCCTGACCCTGCGCCCCGAAGGTACGGCCGGTGTCGTCCGTTCATTTATCTCCGAAGGCATGCAACAAAACCTGCCGGTCAAATTATATTACGCCGGTCCGATGTTTCGCTATGAACGGCCGCAGAAAGGACGCCAACGCCAATTTACCCAATTTGGTGTGGAAATGCTCGGTGTAGCAAGTCCGCAAGCCGACATTGAAGTCATTGCCATGGCTTATGAATTTTTGGAAAATTTAGGGCTTGCCGGTGCCGTAACCGTTGAAATCAATTCTTTAGGCGATGCCGAAAGCCGCAAGGCATACCGTGAAAAGCTCGTCAATTATTTAAAACAACATTATGACGAATTGTCGGAAGACAGCAAAAACCGGCTGGAGAAAAATCCGCTGCGCGTGCTGGATTCCAAAGAAGAATGCGATAAAAGAATTGTTGAAAACGCACCGCTTTATGCCGACAGCTTAAACGAGACTTCCGCCGCTTTCTTTCAAGAGGTGTTAAAAGGTTTGGATTCGCTCGGCATTAAATATCGCGTTAACAACCGGTTGGTCAGAGGGCTGGATTACTATTCGCACACCGTTTTTGAACTGACAACCGATAAACTCGGCGCGCAAGGAACGGTTTTGGCCGGCGGTCGCTACGACGGTCTGGTTGCCCAAATGGGCGGCGGCGATGTTCCCGGTATCGGTTGGGCTTGCGGCGTGGAACGTTTGAGCATGCTTTTGGATAAAGATGTTGATTTACCTCGACCGATAACCGTCATACCGGTCGGTGACGATGCTCAAGAAGCAGCGCTCAAAATTGCTTATGATTTGCGTAAAGCCGGTTTCAGGGTTGAACACGGCTATTCCGGAAACCTAAAAAAACGGATGATAAAAGCTAACAAAGTCAATGCTTACAAAGCCGTCATCATCGGTTCGGAAGAATTAAACACAGGCTTTGTTACCGTTAAAGATCTGGACAGCGGCGAACAAAAAAGCATTAATCTGGAAAATCTGATTAAGGAAATTTAAAATGAATTTTGAAGAAAAACTAGATGGCGTTGTCCGCCGCCATGAAGAAATTGAAGCTCTTCTTGCCGCCGGCGCCGGCGGTGAAGAATTGGTCAAACTCAACAAAGAGTTTGCCACCCTGTCCCCAATTGTCGAAGCCATCAAAAAATACCAAAAATGCTCTCAAGATGCCGAAGACGCCAAGCAAATGATGGAAGATACTTCCCTAGATAAAGAAATGCGCGACATGGCAGAAATCGAATATTACGAACTCAAAGAGCAACTCCCGAAAATGGAACACGAAATCAAAATTTTACTGCTGCCAAAATCAGAAGACGATGAAAAAAATGCCATTTTGGAAGTTCGTGCCGGCACCGGCGGCGACGAGGCTGCCTTATTTGCCGCCGTCTTATTTGAAATGTACCAACGTTATAGCCAAAAACAAGGCTGGAAATTTGAAGTGATTGACGCCAATGAAAATGGCTTAGGCGGTTATAAAGAGGCATCAGCCAAAATCACCGGCAAAGATGTATTTGCCAAGCTCAAGTTTGAATCCGGCGCTCATCGCGTTCAACGTGTTCCGGTAACCGAATCTCAAGGACGCGTTCACACCTCGGCGGCAACCGTTGCTGTTCTGCCTGAAATTGAAGAAGTCGATTTATACATCAATCCGGCAGATTTAAAAATTGACGTATATCGCGCATCGGGTGCCGGCGGACAACACGTTAACCGAACGGAATCAGCCGTACGCATCACCCATATTCCAACCGGAATTGTTGTACAATGCCAAGACGACCGTTCGCAATACAAAAACAAAGAAAAAGCCATGAATCACTTGCGTGCCAAACTGTACGATATGCAAAAAGAGGCTATCGACAGCAATTATTCCGAAAAACGCAAAGCTATGATTGGCTCCGGCGACCGCAGTGAACGTATCCGCACTTATAACTATCCGCAAGGACGCGTTACCGACCACCGCATTAACTTAACTTTATATAAATTAGATGAAGTTGTATCCGGTGAAGCTTTGGGTGAAATTATTGATGCCCTTATAACCGAAGACCAAGCACAGCGTTTAGCAGAATTAGAATAATTTCCGGTTCTAACCTCAACCCCCGCTCTTTTAACAAGAGCGGGGTTTTAAGTTATTAATTATCAATAACATCTTCAAAGCGGATAACGACACGTTTTTCAAACGCAGCGGCGATGAGATACAGATAATATAAATCAAGATACCCTTTACCGATTTCCCAACGTTCAATGATTATCGGCGGAACGTTCGCTTTATGACTTAAAACATCCAAACTTATTCTATGCTGTCGGCGCAATTCGTATATTTGCTGCCCGATTTCCCGAATGGTTTGTTTGCGGTTTTTAATTGAAGTTTTTTTATCAAGCATTTTTATAAGCTCCTTTTTTGTTAAATTAAAACAAAACCGCTTTGAAAAATTCCAAAGCGGGGAGCCGTAAAACTGTAACTACTCAGTCCTCGTTATTCGTGCATAGCCTTATTTCCGAGACTCCCCTAGAAAGGAGTTTTGTAGTTAAGATGTCTTATGGACACCACCGCCAACCGGCGACATGACTTATATTAAAGAAAACCACATATTTTTCAAGGATAAAGTATAATCTAAATTTTAAAATATTAAAAAAACCGGCACAACGCCGGTTTTCCCATACTTAAAAACAAAAAGTATCAAACATTTGCATAATCAAACTCTTTTTTCAAGCTGCGCTCAAACATTTCTCGAATGGTTGCTTTAATATCTGCATCCTCATAAATAACTTTATAAAGCGCCTGACAAATCGGCATATCAATATTTTCTTTATCGGCAATAATTTTAACCGCTTTAAGTGTTGCCACACCTTCTGCCAGTTTACCGAAACGCTCGCCTTTGGCAAACATTTCACCATACATACGGTTATGGCTGTGTTTAGAGAACAAAGTTGCCTCATAATCGCCCAAATGCGCCAGACCATAAGCTGTAAACGGATTGCCGCCAAAATGTTTGATGAGCCGCCCAACCTCAACCGGCGCACGCGCCATCAAAGCACCTTTCAACCCGTACCATTCCAACCCGTCCAAAATACCGGCAGCAATACCTACCACATTTTTCAAAGCCGCCCCTATTTGATTCCCGATAACATCATTACCATAATAAAACCGAATCAAATCACTCTGTAATAGTTTAATCCAATTATCTTTTGCATTTTCATCATAGCTGTCTATCACTGCGCAAGAGGGAACTTTTTTCATATAATCTTGCACATGCCCCGGACCGCCTAAGCACGCCACCTGTACATTTTGCTTGATTTCTTCATTAAAAACATCAACCAAAGTTTTAGCACTTGGTTCTTCCAGCCCTTTCATTGCAAGCAAAAAGCTTTTACCATTCAAATCATAGCCATTTAATTGTTTGGCTAAATCGCGCAAATGCTGGCAACCGATAGAAATGATAATATAATCGTTTTGCAAAATCTTGTTCAAATCCGGAGTCAAAACCATATTATCACTCAACTCCAAATACGAATTGCGCCGTGTATCTTGAAGCTCAACAAAATTAGGCGATGTCGGAATATCATAAAGGACAACGCTGTCAACACAGTAATTGGCGGCATACCAACCCAAAAATGTCCCCCAACGACCACAACCGATAACTGATATTTGTTTCATAACATCCTCTGCAAACAATGACAAAACATGGCTATTAGTTTAATGACAATCTCAAACTATTGCAACGATGAATATCAAAAAGTTAACAAGCTGTTTAATCACCCAGAACAAAGAACATCAATGCTTTACAAATGAGTTTTTTTCATTCTTTGCCGACCGATAATGGCATTAATATAATCAAAATTTTGGAAAGACTGATAAGCATGATCAAAACTTTTCTTATCATAAATATAAAAAACTTTATTAGCCATACTTTTTATGGCGTTATCTATTTTTCCAAACGCCTCATTATAATCTTTATTGTAATTATTTTTAGCTTTTTTCTGAACAATATCATGATAAGCGGCAATCACTTTAGCTGTTTCATCAGCAGAATTTGCATAACCTTTTTCTTCAAAATCATGCATAATCTGCGCCGTCATCTGATAAAAGCATTTATTTGTTAAAATATTTCTTTGCAAAGTATCATTGCTATTGATAATCATGGCAAATAAATAACCTTTCCCAAAAAATCACTATTTACATATCACATTTTTTATTAAAATGCAAGTAAGTTATATACAGCTTTTTTCAAATCAAAAGACAAACATCCGTCCGTTATGGGCGGATGTTTGCAATTTTTTGGTAAAAATCAATCAGAAAGATTAACCATCCAAACATCTTTTAGCAGAAGAATCATACGGGCAAGCGACATATCTTCCGGTACAAGATTTATCCGTATAACCCAATTCTTCACAAACCGTGCTCTTTTGAGAATTACATTTTGCAGTAAAATCCCAATATCCGTTATCACAAGAACAGGTCTTTCCACAAACCCCTTTCAAACCTGAAAAAGTTTCAGCACAAACAACATGCGCCGGAATAGAACCTTTATAATCATAGTAATCATCTGAGCAATCGTTAACGCAATTGCCGCTATAGCTGTAACCACAAATACAATCAGGTATCGAGCAAACTTTACATCTATAAACTGTTGAGGAAACTTTTGAGCCGTTTATATTTGTACAAGAAGCATCAACACCACAGCAACAATCATTGCTACTGGTTACCCAACCATCAGCGCTTGTCGGACACACGCATCTTTCATACTTCAGTCCTTCTTCATCCTCACATGTGGCCCCCTCGCCTTTAGCAGAACTGGCACATTCATGATATTCAGACGAACATTTACAAGTTTCATAATACTTCACACCGTCCGCACTGACACAAGCTTCACCGACACCTTCTTGGCCTTGATTTTCACAAGCAATCCAATCTTCATCACATACACATTTTCCTACTTCACAACCCATGTACGAACCGGTGCTTGCTGAACCGATACATGTTTCACCTGTACAAACTTCGCCGGGACCATTACAATCTTCATAAAGACTGCCGTTAGAACAACAATCTTCCGGAAGATAATAATTTTCACCACCGTCTGTACAAGACTTAGCTGAACTGCTTGGAATAGTACATGTTGCATAACCGGGGCAAGCACTACTAAACGCAGCCGTCGTTAAGCAATTACTGGTATCACCACTGTCTGCCAAAAAACAAACTCGTGCTTGAGCAGGAATGCTTAACAACAACACTCCTGTCAAAATTAAGAAGAATTTACTAATTTTAAGCATCACAGCCCCCGATAATAAACAACCATACATACTACATATCTTACTAGAAAAAGCCAAAAATGTCAACTGTCCTTTTATTTAGACGCAAACACCAAAGCATTACTTTAAATCAACTAATGCCAACCGGTAAATTTTTGGTTGGCATTATTGTATTGCAATGCAATTACTTGCTTTTTTCTCGCAAATTAGCAATCAAACCATCAACACCGTCCGGTGATTTTTTAATAAATGCGGCATATTCGTTACGTGCCGTAATTGCCAAACTGACATTTTCAATAATAATATCAACTATCTTAAATTTTCCATCATCTTCTTTAACCCGCCAAACAACCTTTGCCGGCGCACCTTGCTCCATTGGCACTTCAGTATTTACAAAAATCTGACCGGCTGAATTTGATGGCGTCGTTCCCTTAAAAACAAAAGTTTTGCCCTTAAACTCATCAAAACGTTTTGACCATGTTTTAATATTCATCTCTCGATAAACATCAATAAATTCCGTACGCTGCTTGGGTGTTGAAGTTCGCCAATAACGCCCCAAAACAAAGCGCCCGATAAAATCCAGGTCCAGATATTCATTAAAAAGTTTGGCAAAGCGGGCATCTTTTTCTTCCACAGACACATCAGAATTAATAATTTCTTCAATTCCCTGCGTTGTAACCTTTTTAATAAAGTCTTCGGCTTTTTGTGCATTAACTTCGGCTTGAGCCAAACCTGTCGACAACAAAAAAACCGCTGCCATAAAAGTCAACAATTTCCGCATATTTTCATCTCCTTAAAAAGTTTATTCCATTTCTTCATCAAAGGCATCATCATAGCCAAAGTCAAAATCATAGCTTAAAGCATCTTCATCGGCGTTATTCTCTGCGCACAAGCTGGTAAATTTTTGCCGATTTTGTAAAAAGGCAGACTTCATCGTTGCATAAAAATCAACCGAACCCTCTTCCAAGCTTTCCAACAATCCCATATTTTCGGCATAAATATTAATATATTTAAGCCCTGTTGCACCGACAACTGCTGCATCAACCCCATCATCTTCCACATCTATCAGCGCCCAGAACAACGGACTGGCATAGGCATCAGCCGACCAGCCGATAACATACCGCGGTGTTGCCGGACCGATAATCGGCAAAATAAAGAAAGGGCCGTCCGGCACACAATACTTTGCCATTGTTTGGTCAAAGCTGTTCTTTTTTTTCTCAAGCCCCCAACCGGCAGCCACATCAAAAGTGCCGGCCAAACCCAAAGTTGTATTAATCAAAAAGCGCCCGACAGAAACGCCGCTGTTTTTGATTTCGCCTTGGAAAAGATTGTTTACAAAATAAGCCGGCTCTTCCAGGTTATTAAAAAAAGCACTAACCCGGTCGCGAAAAAACTGATTTGTAACGCTTTTATACCCCTCTGCCACCGGTTTCATAACCTTTTTATTAAATTGATAATTAAAATTAAACATGGCACGGTTATAATATTCCACCCCTGATTCCTCATCATCGGCAGACAATTTGCTTCCATCCGGATTCGTGGCGCAAGCAGCAAGACTAAAAATCAAAAACACTAACAGGGAAATTTTTTTCATAAGCTTATCCTTCTTCATCCTGCTCAAATTGCTATAAATATATCAACTCCGCTGATTAAATCAATAAAAATATAAAAAACCTTGATGATATATTAGTATGGAAAACATTTTTTTGTTACAATCAAGAAATATCTTGTGTGTTGCATCAATAATATAAGTAACCTATTATCACACCCAGTTTTGAACTTTATTAAAGGATAGAAAAATGACAAACAAACCTTCTAAAAAAATTAATTTATTTGACTGCGCCACATCACAAAACATTATCGGCCGTGGTAAAATTATGGCGGCATTAGAAAAAGTTTTGGAACATGGTGCTTATTGTCAAGGCCCTGAAACCAAAGAACTGGATGAAAAATTAGCACAATACTCCGGCACCAAATATTGCGCAACCTGTGGTTCCGGCACTGATGCCCTCACTTTGGCCTTAATGGCTTGGGATGTCAAACCGGGCGATGCTGTTTTTGTTTCATCGTTTACGTTTGTATCTTCTGCTGAAGCGCCGGTATTGCTTGGCGCCACGCCGATTTTCATTGATTCCAAACCAGATACCTACAACATGGATCCTGAAGATTTGAAACGCGCCATTGCCGAAGTCAAAAAAGAAGGCAAGCTCAATTTAAAAGCCGTTATTCCGGTTGATATTTTCGGTTCACCTTGTGAATTGGATGAAATCATCAAAATCGCCCATGACAACGGCATGAAAGTTCTTTCCGACTCTTGCCAATCTTACGGTTCGGTTTATCATGGCAAAAAAGCCGGCTCAATTTCTGATATGACCGCCACCTCATTTTACCCAACCAAACCCTTAGCCGGTTACGGCGACGGCGGTGCAGTTTTCACCAACGACAGCAAAGAAAATGACTTGGTTGTATCTTGCCGCGTTCATGGCATGAGCCCTGAAGATCATTATGATAACGTTCGTTTAGGCATGACCGGCCGTATGAACTCTTTCCAGGCTGCGGTTATTTTGCAAAAACTGACGGTTTTTGATAAAGAACTGGAAGATCGTTACCGCATTGCCAAACGTTATGATACGGAATTAAGCCCGTACTTCGGCAAACAGCGCATTTTGGACAACTGCCGCTCGGCTTATGCGCTTTATACCATTAATTGCGAACATCGTGATGAACTGATGGCTTATTTAAAAGAAGCCGGCATTCCCTGCGGTGCATATTATCCGCGTCCGGTCAACACCCAAACAGCGTATGAAAAATGGAATACCCGTTCGGTTCCGGTCTGTGAAAAACTTTCCAAAACCGTATTAAGCATTCCGATGCATCCGTACTTGGAAGAAGACGAACAGTCTTATATCATTGAAACGATGAATAAGTTTGCTGATAAATATTCAGCCAAAGCGGCTTAATTTTCCCCGCTTCTATAACGCCTGTCTTTAAAAAGGCAGGCGTTTTTTTATATGTTCATTGATTTTTAATAAAAAAATTTCTATATTATTTCTCAGGTAAATTTTTTAAGGAGAAAACTATGGAAACAAAAACTTATACTTCAGCTGTAGAAAGAAGCGGCGTTGACGAAGGTTTACGCGGCTTTATGCTTAAAGTATACAACTACATGGCAGCCGGTTTGTGTTTAACTGCCTTGGTAGCATATTTGATTGCCAACACCGGCTTAATCAGATTGTTTTTCAACTTCAACCCGGCAACTAACACCCCCAGCATGTCCGGACTTGCTTGGTTGGTTTTGATTGCACCGCTGATTTTGGTTTTTGCTTTCAACTGGGCAATCACGCGCGGTTCAACAGCACAAGTTCAAGGCATATTTTGGGCTTATTCCGCTTTAATTGGTGCGTCATTAACACCGATTGTTCTGGCATACACAGCCTCCAGCTTAACCCGCGTCTTTTTAATTACCGCCGGCACTTTTGGCGCTATGAGCTTGTATGGTTACACCACCAAGCGTGACTTAACAGGCTTGGGTTCGTTTATGATTATGGGCTTGTGGGGCGTTATCATTGCCAGCATTGTTAACCTTTTTATGAAAAGCGCAGCTTTTGACTATGCTTTGTCTTATATTGCTATTGCTATTTTCGTCGGTTTAACCGCTTATGATACACAAACGATTCGCAATATATATGCATCATCGGATACGGAAGATTCCGCCACCCGCAAAGCGGTTGCCGGCGCTTTGTCGCTGTATATGGATTTTATCAACCTGTTCTTAAACTTATTGAGAATTATGGGCGACAGAAGATAATAAGCCATTCCTAACATCAAGCCCCGCTCTTTTAACAAGAGCGGGGTTTTGTTTCTTGACATAATTTTTGCCGGCTTTCACGTTATATTAAATTTTTTGCATCTATCCGATTGTAACAATATGTAACATCTTTTTAAAAGCATTTTGCCTGAAATTGTGCTATAAGAAGCCTAAATTCATACAACAATAAGAGGATTTATATGACTGATACCATAAAAGTTGCCGTTATCGGTGCCGGCGTTATGGGCAAAAACCATTTAAGAACTTATAAAAATTTGCCGGGAGTTGAGTTAATCGGCGTTTATGACATTTTTCCCGAAGCTGCCAAAGCTGCAGCAGAAATGTTTGGCATCAAGGCTTTTTCTTCCATGGAAGAGGTTGCCGCGCAAGTTGATGCGGTTAGTGTTGTGACAACATCAATCACCCATGCCGATGTTGGCGAATTTTTCTTAAACCACGGCATTCACTGCCTGATTGAAAAACCTTTAGCCACCACCGAAGAAGGCTGCCGCCGGCTGATTGATGCTGCTAAAAACAATAACGTTACCTTATTGGTCGGTCACATTGAACGTTTCAATCCGGCTGTTGAACAAATGGGTAAAATCTTATCAGACACATCCAAAATCCGTTCTTTAACAGCACAACGTATGTCCGCAGCCAGCGGTCGCATTACCGACGTTGATGTCGCCATGGATTTAATGATTCACGATGTGGAAGTTATTCAATCATTGGTAAAATCGCCGGTAACCAACATTCAGGCATGTTCAGTTAAAACGCCTGACAAACCGGAAGGAAAAGATTATATTACCGCCATTTTGGAATTTGAATCCGGTGCAACAGCCAATTTAACCGCCAGCCGCATTACGCAAGCACGTGTCCGCACATTAACGGTTACAACTGATACCAATTATATTGATATGGATTTTATCAACCAAAGCATTAACGTCCACTCTCAAGGACGTATGCCGTATGTTAACCAAGAAAGCATCCCTGATTGGATGAATTATGGCTTGAAAGGTAGTGTTGAACAATTGTTTATTCCAACCAATCAGCCTTTGAGTGCTGAACTCAGCCATTTCATGGATTGCGTCCGAGGCAATGCCACACCGCGTATCAGTGGCGAAAACGCCCTCAACGCATTACGTGTTATTTGGGAAATTCAACGTAAATTAGGGTTCTTAGATAAAAAAGAAAATCATGCTCGTTTTTTAAGTATGGCTGCTGAATAATACCTAAACACCCATTAAGGCAAAAGCCGCGATTTCACATCGCGGCTTTTTTAAACATCTGCTAAGAAACTATAAACTAACACAGACAAATATATAAACATTATGGCAAAACAGAGCATTAAAAATGATTCTGGCAGATGTTTTATATATTTTTTTTAATAATTGTTCTTAATAATTTAAATGGTATTAGCCATATACAATAAATTATTTTTAAAGTCAAAAAAAATTTTGTCCGATTTAAGAGAAAAGCAAAACTTTATAAATTCAATCAAAAAAAAACACTAAATTCTTGAAATTTAAAATTTTCGCGCTATTGTACGAAAAAAATCAAATGTCATGCACAAAATACCGCAAGCTTGCCAAATCACGATATGACAAGTATTTAGGACAGCACCGACTTTTTCTCATAAAAGCCTGTGCTGGAAGTGATTTTGAAAGCGCCGTGTGCAAAAAAGCGTACACAAGCTTGCAAAATCACGACATGACAAGTTTTTAGGACAGCACCGACTTTTTCTCATAAAAGCCTGTGCTGGAAGTGATTTTGAAAGCGCCGTGTACAAAAGAGCGTACACAAGCTTGCAAAATCACGACATGACAAGTTTTTAGGTCAGCACCGACTTTTTCTCATAAAAGCCTGTGCTGGAAGTGATTTTGAAAGCGCCGTGTACAAAAGAGCGTACACAAG
>CALXZJ010000002.1 GCA_944393235.1 uncultured Alphaproteobacteria bacterium
TGATGCATTCCCGCCTCTCCCTGCATAAATCGTCACCATACCGCCTCACCCAAATGATGGTTGTTATAAAGTAGCCTAACCTCAAGTGCTGGCACTCTCAAGGCGTGACAGAGAAAGGAAAGTGCAACTGTCGCCTTACTTTGAGTGCCAACACTCCTTCAGGATATGACGGAAACATCATGATGTCGCAATAAAAAATGAGAAAGCGTATTTGTTATTTAGACTTGATTATTTAGTATCTTCTCCGCATAATAAGACAATCATATAACAAACAACAAGGTTATATTTCATGAAAAAAATTGCAGTTTTAGGTATGGGTATTTTTGGCACAGCCCTAGCGCTTACAGCCAATCGAGCCGGAAGTCAAGTGTTGGGCTGGGCTCGTAACAAAGATGTTGTTGAGGATATTAATCAAAGACATGTTAACACCAGATATTTACCTGATTTAATACTGCCGTCAAGTATAAAAGCGACCTCAAACATCTCCGAATTATTTTCTTTTGCGGACATTGTACTGCTTTGCGTTTCGGCTCAAGCAACGCGAGAGGTATTGCAACAAATAAAACCATTTGTAAAACCCGATACAATAATTGTGCTTTGTGCCAAAGGCATTGAAGCAGAGAGTGGCAAACTCTTATCTGAAGTTGCAAATGAAGAAATTCCTCATGTGCAACTGGTCGTTTTATCAGGTCCCGGCTTTGCTGTTGAAATTGCAAAATGTAAAATGGCATCGGTTACAATTGCAGGAACAAAAGAAAGCCAGGCACTACAAGTGCGAGATGCTCTTGCAACACCATATTTTCGCCCCTATACAACGACAGATATTATATCTCCGCAAATTGGGGGAAGTGTTAAAAATGTAATAGCTATTGCCTCAGGTGTAATTGAAGGGGCAGGGTTTGGCGATAGCGCCAGAGCAGCGCTTATTACCCGCGGGCTACATGAAATGGGTGTATTATCCAGAGCTTTGCACGGTTTGCCCGAGACTATGATGGGAATGAGTGGCTTAGGCGATTTAGTATTAACAGCCAATTGCATGCAATCAAGAAATTTTAATTTTGGTTATGAAATAGGTATTAATGGTCACGCACAGGACATAATAAAGAACAATACCAAAACGGTAGAAGGAATAGCAACGGCAAAAGCCGTTATAAAACGCGCACACGCAGTATCAATTGAAATGCCTATATGTGAAACAGTAAACAAAGTGTTGTTTGAAAATTTCCCGTTAGATCTTGCTATGAAAGAATTGCTGCAGCGCCCATTTAGAACGGAAGGGTTGTAATTTAATTACCTGAAATTTATTTTTGTTGCAATTGTGCAATCTTTTGTACGATTTTATCCAAAGATTTATCAATCAAATCAGCATGCTTTGCCGGACTCAAGTTTGAGCCGATATAGGCTTTGACTTTATTAACTGTTAGCGCTGCAATTTTTTGATTAATTTCATTTTTAACTTTTTCCGCAGTTGCGCTGATGCTGTTCTCAACCTCTTTGCGTCGAACATCCAAATCTCTTTCAAGTTTTTGAATTTCTTCATTTTTAAGAAGTTCAATTTCTTTTTCAGAATTGTCCAGAATAACACCAGCTTCGTCTTTTACATGCAAAAATTTCTTTTCATATTGTGCTAAAAGCAATTGGGCGTCATTGCGTAATTGCTCAGCTTGAGAAATTTGATCTATAATTTGATTTTGTCGCTTAACCAACAAGGCTTTTAAAGCTTTACCTATTGGCTTAATTAAAGTAACAACGACTAAAACAAAGGCAAATCCAACCCAAAATTCAGCACTTTGATAAAAAATTTCCTCGCCGTGTTTGTCATGAATTTCTGATGATGTTTCTGTTTGTGCAACAGTTTGCGTTTCATCAAGCGAGGCATTGCTCAAAATTACATTATTTTCAGAAATTTTATGTGGAAAGATTGCCATTTGTTCTGCCATGGGTTATTCCTTTTTTGCCGCTGCCTTATTTTCGTTTTTAATACCAAACTTGACCAAAATACTGTTAGCCAATTGTTCAGAAACATTTTCAACAGTATTTAAGGTTTCTTGCCGTTGTTTAGTGATTAAATACTCATTATCGGCAATTTTACGATTAAGAATATCTTCAATCTCGGCATGTTTACCGGAAATCAATTTTGCCAAATCTTCTTTATTTTGCAAAATACGTTCGTTAGCTTGATCTTTTGCTTTTTTAAGAGCCTTTTCATATTTATCCAAGGATTGAAGCGCCTGCTTATTAATTTTTTCGGCTTTTTTGATGTAGCCGTCAATTTTTCGTCGACGTTGCTCCATAATATCTTCAATCCTCGGAATAATAAACCACGACAACATAAACCACAGGCTAAAAAAGCTCAACAGCAGCCAAAAAATCTGGGATAAGTATGTCGAGATATCAAGTTGAGGCATATTAATTACCTGTTAAAATGACAAGAGCAATAACCAAGGCATACAAGGCAATAGCCTCAATAGCGGCAAATCCTGCCCAACCGTAAATATCAACATCTTTTTTTACTTGCGGATTACGTCCGACAGTTTCAATAATTGTCATCCAGAGTTTTGCGACACCCCAAGCGGAGGCCATCATTGACAAGGCGCAAAGCCCGGCAGCAACATAAGCTAATGGTTCCATAAATTTTTCCTTTCTTTAAAGTTAATGATAATGAATAGCATCACTCAAATAAATACAGCTGAGCACGGTAAAAATAAAAGCCTGCAAAACTGCAATAAAAATTTCAAAAACAATAATACAAGCATCAAATAATAATGGCACAACCCCGGTTAAGCCTAAAGCAACAACAAAGCCGGCCAAAATTTTCAACATAATATGCCCCACTGTCATATTTGCAACCAAACGAACAGTCAGGCTAAAAGGTTTTGATAAAAGCGATATAATTTCAATTGGAATCACGAGCGGCGCTAAAGGCCAGGGAATACCTTTGGGCAAAAACGTACGTAAGTAGCCCCATTTTTTAGTATAAACACCGATACAAACATTAAAAAGTAGCGCAAACACAGCCAAAGTACCGACAGCCGCCAGATGAGAAGTAAACGTAAAACTATAAGGAAACAATCCCAACAAATTACCAAAAGCAATAAATAAAAATATGCTGAAGATAAATGAAAAATATTTCAAACTATCTTTTCCGGCGCAGTCTTGCAAAAGATTGCGGATAAAGCTATATGCTGTTTCCGGCACAAGCTGAACCAAACTGGGAACGATAGTTCTTTTGCGCAAACAAAAACCCAAAATTAAAACCACTGCAGCAACGGCTAAAACCATAAACAAAGAAGAGTTAGTAAAAGAAACATCATATCCGTTAATTTCTAACGGGATAATCGGTTTTACATTAAATTGTTCCAATGGGCTTGCCATTCTCTTACTCCTTAGAGCTATTCTCTACCTTAAATGTTTTATAAATGTTTAATATTCCGGCTGCACCGCCTAAAATTGTGAATATTACAATCAGCCATGGCTGAGAAGAAAACAATTTATCAAGCACATAACCAATTCCGGCTCCGATAAGCACACCGGACAAAAGCTCAACACTAATTTGAAACCCCGCCGATGTCTGTGTATACGCATTTTCTTTAATCGACGGAGCCTTATTTAAAGAGGCATGTTTATCCTTAAATTCATTAATACGCCGCGCAATATTCTTAATATCATCCGGCTCTCTCATTGCCAATCTCCGTTATTTAAGACAACAGCTCATCTAAATAAAATTTTAACTTCTCATAATCCGGAGCGCCATAAATAATCTCATATTGACCATTGTGGTTAATCAAAAATGCCGGCGTTCCTTGCATTTTAAGTTTATCAACGGCTTCCTGTCTGTCGTTTAGAATTTGTTGAGCCAATTGGTCGTTTTTTAAGCATTCAGCAGCTTCTGTTTTTTTTAATCCGTTTGCCAAAGCATAGCTTTTTAGCAAGTTTTCAGAATTAAAAGACAATCCCCATTCCCGTTGTTTTTCAAACACCATTTTCAAAAAATTTTGTCGGTATTGTAAAGGCACACACTCAGAAAGCATAGCGCCTTGCATAGATTTCCGATCTAAGGGAAAATTAATAAAAGCAACTTTCAACTTCCCGTTATCAATAAAATCTTTCTTAAGCTGAGGCAGAATATTTAGATGAAAATGAGCACAGTGTGTACACCCCAAAGAAGAAAGTTCATACATCATAATCGGCGCATCCTGTTTGCCGATAATTTCCGTCGGTTTAAAATTCAATGCCAGATTTTCATCAAGTTTAACAGCAAACTCTTGAGAGTTATCGGTAGCCGGTGTTTGTGCTGCTGCGGGCTGAACCAATGTAAAAGTCCCGTTTTGAAAAACAAAACCTTTTAACGACAAATATCCGTACGCACAAACAACATAAATAATTATACTGGTAATAACAGCACTTAAACGGCGGATAATTTTTTCCACGAAAGCCTCCTATTTATTGTTTTTAAATATACTTTCGCCCAAACTTTTCAATCGGGCTCTTAAATCCGGATTTTGCACATTTTCCGTCACGCTTTGAATATAATTTTCTTCTGCTTTTGTGACAAGCTTTTTCTCATGTTTATCATCAAATTCAGCCTGTGGCGAAGAATGTATAAAAGTATCATTTTGGATAATTTTAATTTTTGCCACAGCCTGATACCCGAAAAACGTGTTGATTTTTTCCAAAAGGATAGAAGTTTTATGCTGAATTTCTAAAGCATAAGCACCGCTGGCAACCAAAAGATATAAAACGCCGTTATTTTTACAGCCTTGTTTAAATTCAATTTTTTGAGGAAGTGAATATTGGGCCATTTCTTCACCCGCAATATTTTTCCAATTGGCAATAAGATCAATTTCCGCCATGCCTTTATTGCCAAGCAGCTTTTTGATAAACGGCGCCATGCCGTCGGCAAGAGTTTCTAACCCATGGCATAAATGTTCTTTACTGACAATGTCTTTCGGCTTTTTCATAACTTAAATGTTAACTCAAAATATTCAAAGTTCAAATCAAATTTTAAGATGTTGCAACGGATGTTTTTGTTTGACGGTTTCCATCAATTTTTGCGAGGTAATATGTGTATAAATTTCGGTTGTTGCAACATTTTCATGTCCGAGCATTTTTTGTACCGACCGCAAATCCGCCTGATGGTTAATAAGGTTGGTGGCAAAGGAATGCCGCAGAGTGTGCGGCGAAATCAAGCGGATATCAAAACCGCATTCCGCAGCAAGTTTCTTTAATTCCTTGAAAAAAGCGTCACGGGTAATATGCCCGTCAGCAGCGGTTTTGGATGGGAAAAGCCATGGCGATTTTTTCCCTTTGGCGATAAATTTATCGCGGGATTTGTTTGTGTACTCTAAAACGGCATCTTTTGCCGATTGCGAAATCGGAATAAGCCGCTCTTTACTGCCTTTCCCGCGAACATTTAATTGGAGTTTGTCATAATTAATGGCGTTTTCCGGCAAAGAAACCAGTTCGGAAACACGCAAGCCGGTAGCAAACATCAACTGAATCATCACACCGATTCGTTTTACAGGAATGCTTTTATGGTTTTGAGCTTGTTTGATTAATTGGCAAATTTGTAGCGGTGTGAGAAATTTTGGCAGAGGTTTTTCCTGTTTGGGTGTAAGAATGTTAGCCGTTGGATTATCTTTTAAAATTTTTTCAGAAAACAAAAAGCGGCAAAACTCACGTAACGCTGAAAGTTTTCGCGCTTGCGTCTTTGGAGCGAAGGCTTTTTCGCCCATTTTGCCAACATAAAAAGCCACATCCTCGGAAGAAATTTGTTCAACATCAACGCCGGTCATGGCAAAAAACTGATTAATATCACGCCGATAGGCGGCCAAAGTATTGTCGGCAGCGCCTTTTTCAGCAGCCATCATATCCAAAAACCATGCCAGATATTTTTTGTGGTGGTTATTTTTTATATTCAATGGCGACATCCTGTTCCACATGACGTGTAATTGGCGTAATGTCTTTGGCGGCAATATAAACCACCCCGCCCAACACCGCGACAATCAAAATGTAGTAAATCCATTTATAGTTTTTTTGCCTCATGGTAAAATACCTTATAAAAAATGTTGATAAATCCGGATAACATTTATATTATTTATCATAATAATTTTGAAAGAAGTGTTAAAAAGAATGATAAAAAACATAAATAAAATAATTCTTTTAGTCGGCTTAATGGGAAGCGGTAAAACCAGTGTCGGCAAAAGATTGGCACAAAAGCTAAATCTGCCTTTTGTAGACGGCGACCAAGAAATTGAAAAAGCCGCCGGTTTGTCTTTAATTGATGTTTTGAAATGTTTTGGTCCGGAAGAATACCGCGCCGGCGAAATGCGGGTGATGAAACGTCTGTTACAAGGCGAGCCTTGTGTTTTGGCTTCCGGCGGTGGTTCGTTTGTCGCTGAACAAACCCGCGAAATGGCAAAGCTTCATGCCCTGACCATTTGGCTTAAAGCTGACATTGACACGCTTTATAACCGCACCGCCGGCCGCAAACATCGTCCTTTTTTGATGGGTGCCGATTCGCGCTTGAAAGAAAAACTTGAAAACTACATTAAGGAAGAATATCCGTATTATTCCACGGCGGATATTGTGGTGGAAACCAAAGATGAAAAAGTGGATAATACGGTAACAAGAGTCATACGCGCCATAGAAGATTTTTATCGTACGGAGAAAAAAAATGCGTCATAACAATCGTCCGACAGAAAGCTTGCGCAAAGTAGAAATCATTCCGGATATCAACCCATATGCTGAAGGTTCGTGCCTAATAAAATGCGGCAACACACACGTTTTATGCACGGCATCGGTTGATGATAAATTGCCGGCATGGCTTAATGGTCAAAACAAAGGGTGGATAACGGCCGAATACGCTCTTTTGCCGCGTTCCACCAAAACCAGAGTTGCCCGCGAAACACGCGGTCCGTCGGGACGTACGCATGAAATTCAACGTTTAATCGGTCGTTCTTTGCGTGCGGTAACGGATTTAAGCCAACTGCAAGGCTTTTTAATCCAAATAGATTGCGATGTTTTGCAAGCCGATGGCGGCACGCGCACGGCATCCATAACCGGTTCTTTTGTGGCTTTGTATCGGGCGCTGCAAAAACTTACGACGGAAGGAAAAATCCCCTGCAATCCGATTCGCGAATTTGTCGCGGCGGTGTCCTGCGGCTTGGAAGGCGAAGAATGTTTATTGGATTTGGACTATGAAGAAGATTCTTCAGCGCGCGCCGATACCAATTTTGTCTTGACCGAAAGCGGCAAAATTGTTGAAATCCAAGGAACGGCAGAAGGTGAACCTTTTTCTGAAGAACAATTCGGCAAGCTTTTTGGCTTAGCCAAAACCGGCATTGCCGAACTAATAAAATTACAGAAGAAAGCACTAGGTTTATAAGGATTTGAAAATGGAAGAATTGATATTTGCCAGTCATAACCGCGGCAAAATTGCGGAAATCAAACAAATGTTGGCGCCTTTGAACATAAAAGTGCTATCAGCCGATGAAATTAACTTACCGGATGTTGAAGAAACCGGCACGACGTTTGAAGAAAACGCTGCGCTAAAGGCTTTAACCATCGCTAAATTAACCAAGAAACCCTGCTTGGCTGACGATTCCGGCTTATGTGTCAACGCTTTGGGTGGGCGTCCGGGGGTTTATTCTGCCCGTTATGCGCCGAACCGCGATTTTGATAAAGCCATGGATAAACTTTTAGCAGAGCTGGAAAAGAGTGGCAATGCAGACCGTTCGGCATATTTTGCCTGTGTTTTGGTCTTGGGTTACCCTGATGGTACATATCAAAGTTTTGAAGGGCGTGTGAATGGCAAAATCACCAAACAAAAACAAGGAAGCGGCGGTTTTGGTTTTGATCCGCTTTTTGCGCCGGACGGGTATGAAAAAACCTTTGCTGAATTAGGTGCCGAGGTTAAAAACAAAATTTCGCACCGTGGTCGGGCTTTGCAAAAATTTGTTTCCTATCTTCACAATTTAAAATAACGGGAAATCGTCATGGCCGGAAAAATTTTTAACATTCCGCAGAGCTGTTCTTTTACAGATGTTCTGGCGGAAAAGTTTAGCCATTTGTATGAAAAAAATCCCGCCATGTTGGCTGATTTAATGTTTTTGCTGCCCAGCCGCCGAGCCTGCTTGTCATTGCGTGATGCATTTGTGCGTTGCAATGGTTTAAAACCGACTTTACTGCCGAAAATTTTGCCGATTGGCGAACTGGAAGAAGATGAAATCAGTTTGCGTACTGCCGATGCGCCGGCGTTGGTAAAGCAATTACCGGCTGTGGTTGATGATTTTGAGCGCCTCTTTATTTTTGCCCGTTTGATTGTTTCCAAACCGGCTGAATATGGTTTGCCGGAAATGACAATCAGTCAAGCGGTTTCTTTGGCGCGTGATTTAGCCAAATTGATTGACATATCTCATAACGAGCAAATTTCCTTTGCCAAATTGAAAGATTTGGTGCCGGAGCAATATGCCGCTCATTGGCAGGAAACGCTGCGCTTTTTGCAAATCATCACTAATTACTGGCCGCAAATTTTGGCTGAACGGCAAGCGGTGGATTCGGCACACAGAAAAAATATTTTATTGGCCGCTCAAGCAGAAATCTGGCAAAAATCACCGCCGTCCGGCAAAATTATTGCTGCCGGAATTACGGCAGGTTTTCCCGAATACCATCGGCTATTAAAAACGATTTTACAACTTGAAAACGGCGAAGTTTATCTTTATGGCGTGGATAAATATTTGAATGCGGATGATTGGGCGCAAATTGATGAAAGCCATCCGTGTTATGAACAGAAAAAACTTTTGGAATTTTTACAAATTTCCCGTGAAGACGTAACTGATGTTCAGCCGCCGCAAAATCCGTTGCGGGAACGTTTTGTGTCTGAAGTCATGTGTCCGGCGGCAGCAACCTCCAAATGGCGAAACCTGCAAACAGACAAAATTTCACCCAAAGCCATTACGGACTTAAAGACAATCAATTGTGAAGATATGCGAAAAGAAGCTGCAGTCATCGCTGTGATAATGCGTGAAACCTTAAACACGCCGGAAAAAACCGCCGCGTTGGTTACCACGGATAGAGAACTGGCGCGCCGCGTTGCTTCAGAATTGGAGCGCTGGAATATTAAAATAGACGATTCGGCGGGTCGGCCGCTGCATTTGACCCCAACCGGAATTTTTCTGCGGCTGATACCGTTTGTTATTGAAAACAATACATTGGATACCGCGTGGTTGTCATTGGCAAAAAATCCATTCACCCGATTAGGAGTGGATAAAAATGATTTACGCCGAAAAATCAGAGATTGGGAGTTTGCTAAGCGTCGCCCGCTTTATTCCGATGAACATCGGGAAATTCCCGAACAATTACAAGATTATTTGTGCAAAATAAAACAAGCGGTAGAACCGTTGCAAACTTTGTATAATGAACAAGAAGTTGATTTTACGCAGCTGTTGCAAACGCATTTAAGCGTAGCCGAAACATTGGCGGCAAGTTCGGATTCTATTCTGGCTTCAGACACAAAAAAAACAAGCGGACAAATGTTGTGGAGCGGTGATGACGGACGCGCGGCAGCGGCTTTCTTCAGCCGTCTTTTGCCGCAAGCTGAAACCTTGGGCAAAATTGAACCGGCGCAATACGCATCGTTGTTAACGATTTTATTATCAGGACAAACTGTTCGCACCGGCTACGGTACGCATCCGCGTTTGAAAATTTTGGGTCCGATTGAAGCGCGTTTTAATCATTATGATCAGGTTATTATCGGCGAAGTCAATGAGGGAGCCTGGCCGGCGCTTTCAAGCGGTGACCCATGGCTTTCCCGCCCGATGAAAAAAGACATGGGCATGTCTTTGCCGGAAACAGCAATCGGCATTATGGCGGCAGATTTTAGCCAACTTTTATGCGCGCCGGAAGTCTATTTAACCCGCGCTGCCCGTGTCAACGGTACGCCAATGAATAAATCGCGTTGGTTGCTGCGCTTGGAGACTGTTTGGGTAGCATGCGGCTTTCCGCCTAACTTGTTGGAAAACAAAACATATCTATGTTTAGCGTCACAATTATACCAACCGGAAAAATATGTTGCCATAGAAGCACCGGCACCCTGTCCGCCGGTAAGCGCGCGCCCGCGGCGTTTGTCGGCAAGTACGGTAGAAACCTTAATGCGCGATCCGTATGAAATATATGCTTCCAAAATTTTGCGCTTAAAACCGTTAAATGAATTGGATATGAAACTTTCGCCCAGCGATTATGGCAACATTGTGCACCATATTTTGGAAATCTTCAACCGCCGATATCCACATCAACTGCCCCAAAATGTCGAGGAAGAACTGCTTTCTATCGGTGCCGCGGAATTCCAAAACAGCGATATTGCGCCGGAGGTCAAAGCGTTTTGGTGGCCGAAGTTTGAAAAAACGGTGGAATGGCTGCTGCAAACCGAAAGTGAATATCGTCCGCATGTGGCTCAGGTGTTTAGTGAAGTACGTGGACAAATGGAATGGGAGGCACCCGCCGGAAAGTTTACGGTTGAGGCGCGTGCCGACAGAGTAGATGTTACTTCTGACGGCATGGTAAACATTATTGATTATAAAACCGGCGAACCGCGCAAACCAAAAGAAGTAAAAGCCGGTTATGCGCCACAGCTGCCGATAGAAGGGCTGATTGCCCAAAACGGCGGATTTTACGACAAAGAAGGAAAAAATCTGCCGCCGGCAGAAGTTGCAAGGTTGTTATATTGGCAACTGGGCGTCAAAAGTGTTGAAGTTTCGCTTGAAAACGGAAAATTATTGACCGACGCCGAAGAAAAGTTAAAAAAACTCATCCATGCTTTTGATTTTGAGACCACGCCATATTTAGCGCGTCCAAACCCGAAACACTTGCCGAAATATTCCGATTATGAACATTTGGCAAGAGTTAAGGAATGGTCTGTGCGTGAAGATGAAGACGGGGAGGCATAAAAAAACCATGTCAGAAAAACCGGAAATAATTCAAGAACAGGAAAAACTAAAACAAATTGCCCGTCGGCAACAGGGTGAGGCTGCAAATCCGGAATTTTCGGTATGGGTGGAAGCTTCTGCCGGAACTGGTAAGACCAAGGTTTTGTCTGATAGAGTGTTGCGCTTGTTGTTAAACGGCGTCAGTCCGGAAAGAATATTATGCCTAACCTATACTAAAGCCGCCGCCGTAGAGATGAACTCGCGCATTTCTGCCCGCTTGGCAAAATGGGCGGTCGTTTCTGATGATAAATTAAAAGAAGAACTGGAAAATTTGTTAGATAATTGTTCAGATTCTAAAAAATATGCGACATTTGCCGCGCGCGCCCGCACATTGTTTGCCGTTTTGCTGGATATCCCCGGCGGCATGAAAATCCAGACCATACATAGTTTTTGCCAAGAAATTTTGAAACGTTTTCCGCTGGAGGCCGGTATATCACCATATTTTTCGGTAATGGACGATCGTATGTCTGCCGAAACTTTGGATAACATTTGCAACAACTTGATTGCACAGGTAGAACAAGCGCCCGAAACAAAAATCGGACAGGCGATTGCCTATCTAACCCGCAATGTTCGCGAATTCAAATTTCCGGAATTGTTAAAAACTTTAGCGGATAATCGCAACAAATTGAGCGGTATTTTAGCGCATTATTCGGATTTGCCGGCATTCCTAAAAGAATTACGCCGCCGCCTAAACCTCAAATCTGACGAAACGGAAAAAAAGGCGTGCGCTGAATTTTTTGATGGTTTGGATACGTTGTTGATAAAAAAGATTGCTTCTGCGCTGGCACAAAGCAGTAAAACCGATAAAGAAAAAAGCGCAAAGCTGACCGAAGCTGTGCAAAATGCTGATTTTAATCAATATAAAAGCGTTTTTTATAAACAAGGCGGCGAAGCTTATGCTTCCATGGCTTGCAAAGATGCCGTCAAAGTCTATCCGGAAATTATAGCAGAAATGCAGCGTTTGGCTCAAGATGTGGCGGCTTTTGACAATCATTTGCTCAAAATTCGTTTGTTTGCGTCTACGGCGGCGGTGATAACCGTGGCAGAAAAATTAGCGTTGGAATATAAAGCATATAAACAAAAATACGCGCGTCTTGATTATGAAGATTTAATTGTGATAACGCGCAGATTGTTGGAAACTGATGGCGTGGCGGAATGGGTGCTGTTCAAATTGGACGGCGGTATAAGCCATGTGTTGATTGACGAAGCACAGGATACCTCTCCCAACCAGTGGGCAATTGTCAAAGCAATTACCGGCGAGTTTTTTGCCGGTCACGGACAAAAAGATGAAAAACGGACAGTTTTTGCCGTCGGTGACCGCAAACAGTCTATTTATAGTTTTCAAGGTGCCGATCCGGAAGAATTTGACCGTATGCACCGATATTTTGCCGATACGGCGCCGGATTTTGCCAAGGTTCGTTTAGATGTTTCTTTTCGTTCCACTCGTGCGGTGCTGGAAACCGTCAATAATTTATTTGCTTATCCGGAGGCAAAATCCGGTGTGGTTGTCGGCGAAGAAAAAGTGGCGCATATCCCGTATCGTTTGGGCGCTGCCGGAAGAGTAGAAATATGGCCCTTAACCGAAGGTGAAGATGAAAGTAATGATTTATGGTATCCGCCGGTGGAACGCCGTACCAAAATTTCCGCCAGCGCCAAATTGGCCGCCCAAATTGCCCAAAAAATTTCCCGGATGGTAAAAGGTGGCGAAATGTTGGCCTCCAAAGGGCGGCCGCTGCAGTATAGCGATTTTATGGTTTTGGTGCAGCGCCGCAACGCATTTTTAGAAGAGTTTGTGCGTGAGTGTAAAAAAGCGGGTGTTGCTGTTACCGGTGTGGATAAGTTAAAACTTTTGCAGCAAATTGCGGTGGAAGATTTGCTCTCTCTCGGACGTTTTCTTTTGCTGCCGCAAGATGATTTAAGCTTGGCGGAGGTTTTGAAATCGCCGTTGTTTGGTTTAACTGACGATGATTTATTCAAATTATGTTATAATCGCGGAAGTTTTTCTTTATGGAGCCGGCTTAAAGCCGATGAAGCATATCAATCAGCGGCAGATGTTCTTTCCGCGCTTTTGACCAAAGCCGATTATGCTCGTCCGTTTGAACTTTATAATGAGATTTTGACCACATTAAACGGTCGCAAAAAATTTATCGCCCGCCTTGGGGAAGAAGCTGAAGATGCTTTAGACGAATTTATTAATTTAACCTTGCAGTTTGAAAAAGAGCATATTCCGGATTTGCAAACTTTTATCTCATGGATAACTGCCGATGATATTGAAGTTAAACGCGAACTTGAACAATCGGAAGATGATGCAGTACGGGTTATGACGGTTCATGGTTCCAAGGGGTTACAAGCGCCGATTGTCTTCTTACCGGACACCACGCGTGTGGCAAATGTCAAACGCGGCGCCGGTCTGCTGCTTGATAAAAATGATATGGCTTATTATCCGTTGTCAGCCGGCGGTTATGATGACATATGCAATACTTTGTACGAACAGAACAAAACCAAAGCTTTTGATGAATATCGCCGCTTGCTTTATGTCGCTTTGACCCGAGCGGAAGATTGTCTGTATATCTGCGGTTATAAAGGGAAATATGATGCCGATTCTCGTTCGTGGTACAAATTATGCCATCAAACTTTAGAACAAATCGGTGTGACGGCAGAAGAAGGAGTTCTATCCTATTCCAGTCGGCAAATAGGTGAGGCTGATAAAGAAGAAAAAGCGCAAAATCCAGATGAAGAAGTGTTGCCGCAAACCGAATGGCTATGGCAGCCAGCAAAAGAGGAAACACCTTTATCTAAGCCGTATACACCATCGCATCCGGAAGATGAAGAGACCGATTTGCCGGCAGCTTCACCGCTTGCCGACACCGGAAAATATTACCGCCGCGGTTTGTTGATGCACCGTTTGCTGCAGTTCCTGCCGCCGGAAGCCGATATGTCGACAAAAGAAAATTTAATTGAGACGTTTTTACAAAAAAATGCCGCGGATATGCCGCCGGAATTTTGCCGCCGTATTAAAGAAGAAATCATGCGTTTGTTTGAAGAAGATAAATTTAAATTTATTTTCGGCACCGGTTCTCAAGCAGAAGTTCCGGTGATGGGCGAAGTTGACGGACGGATAATTTCAGCGCAGATTGACCGCCTGATAGTCACCGAAAATAAAATAACAATTGTAGATTTCAAAACAAATTGCCCGCCTGCGGAAGAAATCAAAGATGTGCCGTCGGTGTATAAAAAACAATTAGCCGTTTATAAACAATTGATTGAAAAAATTTATCCCGGACTTCCGGTGGAAACATTCATCTTATGGACGAACTCGGCAAATTTAATGCAGATTTCTTAAAATTAAGGGTTGTTTTTAGAATATTTGTCTTTAATATAAAAAACAAACATACTATATATAAAACAAGATACAATTTTTAGAAAGGGAAAGAATATGCTCGCAATTAGTGATAGCCAGTTTCAAAATGAGGTTTTAGATTCCAAAGGTTTGGTTTTGGTGGATTTTTGGGCGGAATGGTGCGGACCGTGCCGCCAACTTGGTCCGGTGTTGGAAGAAGTTTCCAAAGAAATGGGAAATGATGTAAAAATCTGTAAGATGAATGTGGATGAAGCGCCAAACACAGCCGCTCAATACGGAATTCGCAGCATTCCGACGATGTTTTTGTTCAAAGACGGCAAGCAGGTAGATGTCAAAGTCGGGTTTAATTCCCAAGCATCTATTGTTGCATGGCTTAATTCTTACAAATAAGGAATGATGAAACATTAGTATATATAAAAAATCCGGAAAATCCCGGATTTTTTAATATTGTTATAATTTTATTTTGATTGCATATTTTTACATAATGTTTTAATATTGCTCAAAATAAAAAACAAAGGGTGAAATTTAATGGTTAAAATTAACGACATATTTTTCTCGGATATATACATCACACCGGAAAAAGTAGCATACATTCCGGATGATTTAACCGAAAACGGATTACAGATATTTGTGGCTTCTGACTTTGAAGAGTTTTATAAACTTGTTGAAGATTCGTATGAAGGAAATTCCAGTTATTCTGTTTTATATGAAAATGTGTTTTTTCGTGTAGAGCGCAGCATGACTGTCACAGGCGTCCAATATTGTATTCGAAAAATGCCCAAAGTCGTTCCTGATTTTGACACATTAGGATACAGAAAAGAGCTTGCAACTTATTTAAATAATTTATGTCGGGCGTCAGGTCTTATCTTGTGGGCAGGTGCAACCGGTTCGGGCAAAACGACCTCTATTTCGGCATTGCTAAAAGAATTTCTTGTTCGTGAAGGCGGTTTTGCATACACCATTGAAGATCCTTCTGAAATGCCGCTTGACGGCGAATATACGGCTTTAAATGGTTCTTTTGGGCTTTGCAAGCAGACACAACCGATTAACAACAACTGGGGCGAATCTTTAAAATCAGCTTTACGCTCTAAGCCGCGTTATATTATGGTTGGTGAGATTCGCACACCAGATGCTGCCAGTGAAGTCCTTAGAGCGGCAACATCCGGACACTTAGTGCTTTCCACTATTCACGCCAATAACATTCCGGATGCCATCAACTCATTGGTAAAATATGCATCTTCGGCGGACATGAGTGAATCTTTGGCATATGATTTACTTTCCCGCGGCATTTTGGCAGTTATGCATCAGTCTTTGCGTGGCGTTGGTCATAAAAGCCCGATTTTAAGGTTTTTGTTTGCCAATCCGGATACGACCAAAGGCTGTCAGGTTAGAAGTATTATCAAAAGCGGCAAGCTAAATTTAGCAACGCCGATTGAAACCCAAATGACGCGAATGGCACAAGGCCGCCCATTGTTTGAAGATATGTAAAAATAAAAAAATAATCCGAATCTCGGATTATTTTTTTATTCAAAAACCCAACTAAGACTATTTTTATTTTTACAAAATTGCTTAGCCGTTTTTTTACTTATTGGCAAAGGGTTTGTACCGCCCCATTCAAATTCTTGAGTATTTTCTTGTGTTGTAAGAGAAATTTTTAAAAGCCCCAAATGTGTTTCTTCATTAAAATATTGAGAAAGCATATTAACACAAGCTGTTTTGCTTAAATTAGGCAGAGTAAGCATAAAACTTCTTTGTCCGGGCATAACCATATTGCCGTCCGTATCTTGTCCAAGAACAATTTCTCGCCCGATTGTGCTAACAATTTTATCATTGCGCAGCATGTTTTCAGGGACTAAATTATTTTTTATGGCACTGGCCGTATCTAACCCCCAATAGTCCGGTCGGATTTTATAATGATTACGAATATTTTCCACCAAAATAGACAACTCCTGATGAGCCGCCTGAAAATGCTTGCCTTGCCCCGGCAAAAGCAAAGCAAGCACACCAAGCAGTAATGCAACACATATTACCGCGATGCCTAAAAAATATTTATCGTGACAAACGTTTTTAAATTTTATCAAACAATTTTTCATGACATCTGCGGGAAGATTTTGCATTTTAACCTCCCATAGCGCTGGTAATTTGATCTTGCATTTCAAACACGCCGAACACGGCCCAGGCAATAACGCCGGCAACGGCCAACAAAGCAGCCATGTTTAACAACGAAGCTTTTTGCTCAATCATATAAACGGATTCTTCCAACCAGTTATCTGCCAAGTTTTCCAGAGCTTCTTCAAAGTTATCCAATTCTGAATAAATTTTCAAATCGGAAATAATTTCTTTATCCGGAAAATTTAAACCGGTTTTCATCAAAGCTTGACCCAAGTTATCACCGTTTTTAATAAAAGCCAAGGTCTTATCAATACGTTCTTTAAGATAAGCGTTTGAATCGCGACGCAACGCTTGCAAAGCAGTTGAAACCGGAACACCGCCTTTAACCAGAGCCGATAAAGCCAAAAGCCAGGTAATACCAATAAACACCTTATATAATGACCATGGCGGAATATTGTCTATGGCTGCACGTATTGGTCCGGTCCAGACACCAATAGTAACATAAACCAAAATCATAACAGCAGGGAATGTAATAAACGCAGCCAGCCAGTTAACCCTAATCCAATCAGAAATATCAACCAAAGTACGAGCCGTGCCAACCCACCGCACGCCAGGAGCGGCATCAATCATTGGCGGCACCATATAAGCACCGATAGCCCAAATAATAACGATGGACATCATAAACAAGAATGAAGGATAAGAAATAGCGCCGACAATCGGACGAATCATCTTAGTAGAACCTTCGGTAACTTTAATCAGGTTTAACAAAGCGCTTTCCAAGTCTGAAACGTCGCCGACGGACAGCATCAAACGTTCGCGGCTTGGCGCCCATCCTTTCAAAGCATCAGAAAAAGGCAAACCGTTTTGCAAAGCACGTCCCCAGCTGGCAAGTGCAATAGCCATCGGTTCACTCGGGTTTTTCCCACCGTTGGTAATACCGTCATGGAGCATGTCCAGGGCGTCCATCAAAGAAAATCGGTTGCGCATCAACGCTGCCAGTTTGCGATAAATTTTTAATCTGGTTTCATTAGAACAATTACAAATCATTTTTGCGTAATAAACTTCAATGGAGTTTAAGGAACGCATTGCTTTGTTAAAAGATGTTGCTCGTTTTTTTTCTGCCATAATCTACACACTCCTAGTAAACCGGACGTTGGTCAAGCAATCCGCACCAACGTTCAACCTCATCTAAATCAATATATCCTTTTAGCATTCTTTCCAGAGCCGCATCGCGTAAAGGCCGACCGTCAAGTTCGCTGGTCCAGTAGTCAATGGCGCGTTTGGTGTCACCGCTGATCATGAGTTGCAGGAACATCGCATCCGGCAAAATAATTTCCGGTACTGACATACGACCGCTAAAGCCTTTGTACCCGCAATATTTACAACCATCACCGCGGACAAAGGTGTTTTCAATGCCAAAATCGCCTAATGCGGTTTTTAAACGTTCAAAAGAAGGATCATTCATGCGTTCTTTAATAGACTTCCGGCAATAAGGGCAAAGTTTGCGGAACAGACGTTGTGAGATAAGCCCTTTAATTAATTCCGGATCGCCCAGCATATAAGACTGTATACCCATATCGCGCAAACGGGTAATAATGGCAGGTGCAGAGTTCGCGTGCAGGGTAGACCACACACCGTGACCAGACAAAGCACCTTTAAATGTTAATTCAGCTGCGGAAAGTGAACGAATTTCACCAACCATCATCACGTCAGGGTCGGAACGCAAAGCGGCATTCAAAGCTTTGGTAAATTCGGCTTCTTTTTCTTCTTCGGTGTTAGCATTGGTCACCGGCATTTGCCGTGCGCCCGGAATAGGATATTCCGGAGGATCTTCCACCGTAATCAGGTTGATTTCATAGTTTTTTTCTTGCAAGAGCTTAATCATGTTTCTTTGCAAGGTCGTTGATTTTCCGGAGCCCGTTGGTCCGGCAACAATATTTAAGCCGACCGGCACGGCGCGTAAACGGTAGAATAAATTTTCTTCTCGCTCGCCAAAGCCTAATGACCTTAAATCAGAACTACCGTCCGGATTATCATCGGCATACAACAAGCGCATAACCAGATATTGCGAACCGAATGCAATGGGGTTAAATTGCAAACGGATAGCCAACACATTGTGCGGCAGCATTAGTTTGCCGTTTGAGCCACGCAAAGGCGTTGCACCCAATTTTTGCGCGCCTTGAAATTCGTTTTGTGCGTAGTTTGAATCCGAAATATCGGCAGAGGCAAATGCAGCACGGACAAAAGCTTCGCCCCATTCTTTATTATATTCCATTTGTCGCTGCATCATACCGTTAACACGGAACATAATAACGGCTGAGTCTGCAACAATAACATGAATATCAGAAACCTTTTGCGCAGAAGCACGGGCAATAACATTAATAAAGTCAATTTGCATCTGCATTTGATCGTGGGTTTCGCTATCAACATTAGCAACCCCCGAACCACGTTCAGCATAAGCATATATGGCGGTAATTTCGTTTTGGCTGACGTATTCCGGCGCCTTAATAGGAATTTTTCTTCTTTTGATGGTTTTTTCAAAGTTGTAAACCGGGCCATCAAAACGATGGTCTTTTGAAACCAAATAAGTGCCGTCAGAAAACAAAGCGACCAAACGTCTTGTTTCATCGCTGATAGAAATGTCGGAATCCGGCAAAGTAAGAAGCTTATTGTTGTTTGCAAACAATTCTTCCAGAATATTTCTTTTCTTACCCTGCTCGACTTCGCTTTCAGCTAAATAAGAACCGGATGACGAGGTCGTTCCGGTCTTATTTCCCGAGCCTTTTTCTACCTGAGTAGCCATTGCCTGACAAACCTCACTTTATTTAACAAACATTCCCGCTCCCAAAGAAGGAATACCTGTTTCACGCGCAAGCCCGCCTGAAGGTTTTTTAACCGGTGCGGCAACAGGCTTTTTCGGAGCTTTAGAATTTGTTGTTGCCGTTCCTTCCATATTTTCCGGTTCCATGGTCATAGCGCTGCCGCTTGTATATAGATAATCCTTCAAACCATTGCGGTCAAACTGGATATAATTTGGCGTAATAAGTTCAATAGCGTGTCCGGTTTGCAATATCGTGCCTTTTCTGGCTAAGAAAGCTTCACCGTCTTTGTTTATGAGCTTAGCGACCAAATCTTCACCTTTTCCGGTAATATCCATAATGGCATATTCTTTGGAAATGTTAATCGGAATGATTTTTGCATCAACAGAAGTAGCCACAGCCGAATTTTTATTTTCCTGACCGTTAGCATCAAAAGGATTCTGTTGCCGGTTTTTAGCAGCCAATTCTTCAGCTTCAATTCGTTTTTTCAACTGAATATTTTGTGCCGTCAAACTTGCAATGGTACGATCATGGTTGCTTTTGGCATTATTAGCGCTTTGAACGGTTTTGTTGGACAGAGCATATAAGGCATCAAGTTTCTTCTTAAAATTATCAACCAAAGACTTTCTGTCTTCTTCAACTTGGCGCATCTGCTTATAAATTTCGGCGTTTTCCGCAATCCATTTTTGATTTTCTTCCAACATACGGTTCATATAAGCATTCAAAACTTTTTTCTGCCGCAGTTTTTCCAGTTCTATTTCTTTTTCTTTCAAAAGCTGTTGTTCTCTTAAAACTTTAGCTTCTTGCTCTTTCTTCCATTCAAATTCTTTGCGTTTCTTTTCTTCTTCGGCAGCGGCTTTTTCTTCCAAAGCTTTAGTTCTTTGAGCTTTGATTGCTTCAATTTCATTGCGAAGTTTTTCACGCCGCAATTCCAAAGTCAGCAATGTTGTTTGTTTTTCGATATCAGACATTTGATTAAACAAATCATTGTCGATCTTTGCCAAAACATCGCTTCCGTATTCCTCAGTGCTTTGTGGCTTAGGAGCTTCTTTTTTTGTCTCTGTCGCCATAAGAGGATTTGCAGGTTCTGCCGCCGGAACATTCGCATTGCTTGCCGGCAAGACAGGAGCATCGTTTTCAACACCTAAAGAAAAATTCATATCCTGATTAAAAGCATCAGGCGTTGGTGCTGTTTCTGCTTTGTTTAAAGCCTCTGAAGATGCATCTGAAGTCCGATTCGACGCGGCATTGCTGGCATCAGCTTTAGGAGCCGGGGAAATTAAGGCGTTATTATCAAGCGGAATAACTTCCTCATTTGGCAACGTATTCGGCAATTCAGTATCCATCTCCATAGATGGTTCTGCCGGTGTAACAACAGCCTCCGTGGCATTATTTTCCGGCGCAACCGCTTCGTCGTCTTCAACAAGAGAAACGACGCCTTGAGCCTCACAGGGTTTAGTCGTGTTTAAAATAATAAACGAAACTAAAGCAGCTGTAAGTAAATTTTTATATAAAAGCTTATAATACATATATCGCTCCTTCGTAATACCAGTTATGGCTGTTTATATCATATTTAATAGTATTAATCTTAAGTCCTGAAAAATTCATTAACAAATCTTTCCATTGCATTGGATCATGATTAGAAGTGAAATTAAATTTAACAGAACGATAAACATTTTTTTGCGGAGATGTCCAAGTTTCCGTACCCGTATTGATAGGCATTTGCAGCGCCTGGAACAAATCGTTAATCATATTAATCAAATCCACGCTGTTTTTTTCCGGCGGTGAATTTAAATTTTTAACATCTGTTATCGGTACAGAAACAACCACGCTGTTGCCGTTTGCTGCAATTGAACGGCTTGAAAAAGTAACCCCTGAATTATCAAGAGCGTGATCCATCCATGAAAGTCGACCGACTTCACGCTTCCAAGAAGTAACAAGACTGGTTGGCGTACAGGTAATACCTTCAATTTTCCATCCGGGAACAACAATACCGACAACATCTTGTGTTGCTTTAAAACATTTATCTAAAATAGCCTGAGGATCCGGAATGCTTTCCCACGGCTTAGGTTCAGGCGGAGGCGGGGCTTTTTCAATTGTTTTGACCGGAACTGGTGCAATAATCGGTTTCTTAGGTGGCGCTAAAAAGACAGAATTTATCAATGTTGAAACCAACCAAATGGCAGCCACGCCGATAGCAGCGACCACGGCAAACAGTTTCGGACCGCGTAATGCGCGAATTTTTTGTAAATATGCCGTTGCGCCTTTGTCCAGCATCCCTTCAAGAGACATTTCTTCTGTCTCTTCAATGCCCCATTCGGCAGGGGCAATTTTACGTCCCCAATCCGGCACGGCAAGCATAGACATAAACTGTTCTTTGGCGTCTTCTTCATTTAAGAAAAGCATATCGCCGTCAGAAAGGATAATATCGTTTCTGGCGCAAACATACCACCAGCCGTTATTTACCTTAAAAACAGCCAAAAATGAAGATCGATCAGATAATGCCGTAGCAACTGTAACGGCTGCCGCCGGCATTTTCTTTTTATAACCTTGGTAAGAAACACAAAGACCGAATTGCGGGGATTTACCAGGCTTTAAGCAAAATAAATCCGCACCTTCCAAAACATTTTCAGAAGCCTCTATAATTTCCGTAAAAGGATCATCCCGATTCTGCAGCGGTTGCCAGAAGAGGCTGGCGGCATATGGCACGCCGCCAATCTCAAAGTTGGTTCCCCAAGCTTTGGCTTCATCTCTTTCCGGAGCTGCTTCACCGGAATAGTTTTCATCTAAATTAGCATCTTCCAGCACGGTTTTTCCTTTCCGTTAATAATTCATTCTCGATTCAGGAGATAAAGGTGTATTCAGCACCACCGGCGTCAGCATAATCACCAAAATACTTCTGGTTTTTTCAGCTGTGGCCGTACCACCCAAAAGCGAATTTTCCGCAGAGCCGACACCGGTTTTGTTTGCCGTGTTTTCAACTCTCTCATAGCCGCTCAAAATCAGCGTTTCGCCAGATTTCAAAGCAACTTCCTGCGTAAAGCCGCGAGTTTCAATAATCGGGTTTTGAATATACTGACCGCTGGTTTCTTCCGAACCTTCGCCGCTGCCGCCCAAGTCAACTCTTTCCAACTCAATCAAGTCAGACAATGTCAAGTTAAACATCAGCATCAAACGGCCGTGTTCCAAAATCCGCGGCAACACATCAAGTGTGAAACCTGTTTCAATTTCTTCGGTTTCCGTTGACAAGTCATAGTAGCTGCCATCGCTGCCTGAATTTGTCTTCGTGATTTCGGAAATATAATTCTGCGTCCGAACCACTTGAATAGGCGCAGGCTTGTTGTTCAGGGTCGTTACCGTACCGCTGGTAACCAACGTTGTCGTACCTTGTTCAGACAAAGCTTGAATAGCGCCTTCCAGCGTCCAGCTACCGGAAACAATCGCCATTGACAAGTTTTCGGTAATTTCAGCACCCAAACCGCTACCTGGGCTGGCAAATCCCAAGTCAGTAATGTGGCTACCGCTGATACCGCCGTCGGCTCTGGTGCCGTTAAACACGGCGCCCAAGTTCAAGCCGTATTGATCGCTGTCTGAAATCGTAACTTGCAACACTTTAACGCTGATAGCTACTTGCCGTGACAATCTAACGTTCTGCTCATTAACAAATTTTGCCACCTTACGAATATCTGTCGGCGTACCGGTCAGTGTAATTGTTCCGTTTGATTGATCCATCGTCAACTGTGAGCCTTGGCTTATCATAGATTTGATGGATGCCTCAATATTGGCCCACAAATCAATGTTAGCCGTATTGGTAAGCGAAACGGATGAAGAACCCGCGCTACCCTCGGTGGACGAACCGCCAACGTTGACCGACAAGGTCGGTTTTGTCGGAAGCGTGTAAAGCACAAATGTTTTGGTAATATATTTATAAAAATAAATTTGTTTATTTTCATATTTCCACCAGATGCCGAAACGGTTAGAAACCTCGTCCAGCAATCCGCTCAACGGCCCTTTGTAAGAAAGAAGCATTTTTGTGCTATCTGTCCATTGTGCACCGATGGTTTCCAAACTTGGCGTATTGCTGTCAGCCAAACTTTTGGAGTTTTCTTCCAATTCTTGGTCATAACGGACAGACAATGACGTAATTTTGTTAATCATATCGCCGATTTCATATAAAGTAATGGGGCGGTTGCTGATTAAGGTAATGCCGTCCGCCGTTTCTAAATAACTTGGCACGGGGTCGCCTTCATATTCAACCTCGCTGGTATCGCCAAGCCAGATATCGTCTTTAACGCGTATAACATCAATCGGCGCCGGCGTTGTCGGCATTTTTGCTTCTTCTTTAAGAACGACGGTATTTTCAATTTCGCGTTCCAAAGTTGCGTCCAAATCGGTTGAAACGGAGCAGGCTGCCACCAGCCCGGCTACGGTCGTTCCAATAGCCAAATTGATAATTTTATTCATATGCATTCTCATCCTCCATTGTTTCAACCACTAAAACGCGGTTTCCTTTATAAAAAGTAGCAATCGGTGCTGGGCGCGCTCTGGCAAATGCGCGGATTAAAGCCGAACTGACATCGGCAAAGCGTCCTCTAAACATCGCGCCGGCACTTAAAACATAATTCCGGTTAGTGTTCCAAACCAGCCGCCAGCCGGATTTTTCGCTCCAATCGGTTAACAAAGCTTTCAAATTCTGCCCTTCTTCAGCCAACCAGTCTTGAACCGGATCTTCAACATCTTCCATGCCTTCTTCATCTTCGATATCACCGCTTGTTTCATCATCTGTTTCGGCGATTTCTTCTTCAACGACTTCTTCTGTTACAGAAGCAAGATCTGAACCGGGGTTAATTTGTTCTTCATATTCTATAACTTCATCTTCAATTGACGGGGGAATTGCCGCCGACAAGTTGTTGCCTGCCGCAGCTTGGGAGATCATCCGGTCGCGTGGGTTGCGTTCGCCGTATTCTCTAAAATCAGCGGCAGTGCTTGTATAATTGACAAACGGATCAGTCGGGCACAATGCCGGATCATCGGTCGTTTGGCAAATATAATCATCTGCCGGCAAGGCAACTTCTTCCACGACAACCTCTTGAACCGGGCAATTTTGTCCGTTGCATTGAGCCGTATAGGCGGAATTGTTGTGTACACAGCCGCCTACGCCCCAAAGGCACATCAGGCAGACGGGTAAAAATAGTCTTTTATTCATGTTTAATTCCCCTTTGTCATACTTCATAATATTTTCCATATCATACAGGCTGTAATTTAAATAATCAAGCATCACAAAACACTTATTACCATGGCTGATAGTAAGAATTATTGTTGTTTTTATTTATCACAACCTCTTCGTTATTGTTAAACCGGATATTCCTAATAATAAATGAATTTGGCTCTCGCGACGTGAAAACGATATTGATTTTTCTGAAATCAACGCCGCGGTTGGCTAAAATTGTGCTGAGCAAATTGAGGCGTTTTTTTTGCAAAGCAAAAGAACTCGTGCCATCAATCCTGATTTCGATATACATATTGTTGTTATCACGCGCATTGTCTGCAAAAGCATGTATCCACCGCAGAGTTTGTCCTGAAATTTCTGCTCGGTTCGGTTGGAAAGAAAGCCGCAATTCTGCCGGCAGAATTTGTGTTGCGGTTTTATTATCATCTCTTCCTGAAACAATGCCAAAAAAGTCTATACCGTTCTTTTTCTTAGAATTTTGTTTAACGGCAGACTGCTGGGTACTGTTTTGTTTTCCGCTTTCATCATCTGAAAACCAAGATGCAATACTTTTAAATAAGCCGCTTTGTTTTTCGCTTTCGTTTAACTTGCTCTCATCGGCAGTTGTTTTTTTAGCGGCGTCTTGCTCGGCTTTTTTCTCCGTATCATCAGTTTTTTCTTTCGGAGAGGCGGTTAATTGCGGCGTTAAATCAGTATCATTCATAATATCTTCCGGGATAGGAATAAGCAAATTCTGCATCATCTGATAAGCCACTTTTGTTTCTTTGTCTTGTTCGGCGTTTGTTTCAGGTTTGAGCGCCGCGGCAATTTCCTCTCCGGCTTCGTTGATAGCATCAGCTGCTTTTTGTTTAACGTTTTCTTCTTGAGATATTTTTGTTATCTCTTGCGCCTCAACTTTGGCAAATTGCTCAACAACGGCCTGATTTTTTGCAAACTTATTGCCTTTGGCAACCACCCACGGACTGTCGTTTTCCGATGTTTCAGACATTTGCGTCCATTCATTTTGTTTTAAGTCGGCTTCTGCCAAAGTCTTTTCTTCTTCAAAACCTTCTTCTTCAATTGTACTGACCAGATTATTAGGTTCTAACATGGCAATTTGTGAAGCATTGGCATTTTGCACAACATCAATATGTGAATGAAGCACGCCATCGCCTTCGGTTAGCGGAATGCCGTTTTCTTCAATAATGTTGTTTTCATTTGCTGTTGCCGGCAGATTATTGTCAGCAACCAGAATTTTTTCTTCAGTTGTATCGGCAGTTTCATCTTCCGGCATATAAATAATTTCGGCAGCTTTTGCCGGCTCGGTTGTTTCAGCCTCAAAAGTATCGCTGATATCGGCATAAACAATGCCGCTTTTCTCATAATCAACAGAAGGATTAAGTTTAGTAATAACGTTTTCTTTTTCCAAAACAATTTCCTGAGCATCAGCCAAATCGGTACTGATAATATTTTTTTGTTCTGAAACATGGTTGTCATTTTTTGCCGCCTGACTGATTTTGCTTTGCTCTTTGCCTGCAGTTTTAGAGATTGATACTAAAGCTGCTTCGCCTTCCACCACGGCAACATTTTTCATAGTTTCTGCCGGTGGCGGCGGCAGACTGCCGATAGAAACGGCTGCGGTTTGGTTGCTTTCAGGAGCAGAACTTAAAACAGGCGCTGTCAATTTTTCAATTTCGCTGACATCAATTTGAAAATCGCTTGATTTCGGCTTCAAAGTTTCAACCGAGGTTGAAAATAAAGAAATATTTTGAATTTTGGCTGAATTTTCAGGCATTCTATTGTCTGTTTTTGGCGTATGCATAAACACTTTATTAACGCCGAGCACCGCTAATAAAGAAAATAAAAAGCTGCAAACAAAATTTTTCAAGCTTTGTTTATACATATTTCATAAGCACCTCATGAGCAAAAAAGCGCGCAAAAACAATCGATTGACAATATTTACACACTTTTTAATAGTCCTATTGCCTAAAAGATACAACTAATAATATTAAAATAGAGTTAATGCTAATTCTTTTGCCATGTTCCGAGGTGCTGCCTTTTTTCTATCGTCATGCCACGGCCGAGCGGTGCCCTTTTTCTATTGTCATGCCACTGCCGAGCACCGCTCGGCAGTTTAGGCATCTCTTCCTTTTTTCTCTGTCATGCCTCCGAGGTGTTGGAACAACACCGAGGATAAGGCATCTCATCCCATATGTGCGACAGACGCCTAACCTCGAGTGTTAACGCTCCTTCAGAGCGTGACGATGTGGTACGTCACCCCACGAGGATACGCCAGTATCCGAGTTTAGGGGTCTCCCAAAGGACGCCTCAACCACTGCACAATCGCACGCACGGGTACATAACAAGAAAAAGGGGCAGCCCTTTCTCTCTAAGATACGCAAATATTAGAAGTTTATTTACCTTTTCACGTTATAAAATAACCGATTGAATGCCGAATTTGAATGTGAATTTTTTGTTACACAGTGCAATTATTATTAAAAAACAATAAGATAATACATTTTTGGATATCCAAAAAAAACTGGCAAAATGTTTTCAAATCTGGTATTCTAAAGATGTATAAGAAGTTTTGTTATAATTTAAATTTTAGGAGAAAAGCAATGAAGTTTCTTAAAAATAATGCCTTTACCCTGCTTGCCTTTGCTCTGGTATTTGCGATGACGATGATCGGCGATGCTAATGCAGAATCTGTTATGGAAACGGCTAAGACTAAAGCAGTAAGCGTTTTTCAAGCTGTTAAAACAATCATTTTCATTGTTGGTGGTTTTGGTTTGATCGCGTTAGCGTTCCAGGCAATTTTCGGTAAAGTGAAGTGGCCGTGGTTTGCCGGTCTGGCTTTCGGTCTGGCAGTTTTAGCGGCAGCCGGTGCAATTGTTAACTACGCAACAGGGGATTCCAATGTAAATGACAGTACTCTGGGTGATACTTTCAGTAGTTCTACATCGGATTAATCAAAAAATATGGGGAAAAGCTTTAATGGCTTTTCCCTGTTATAAAATACAGTAAAGAAGATTTTATTATCGGTCTCACACCCGTCACCCCACGAGGATACGCCGTCCAAATCCTGTCACCCCACGAGGATACGCTAGTATCCGAGTTTAGGGGTCTCCCAAAGGACGCCTCAACCGCCGCACGGTCGCGCGTCGGTGGCGTGACAAAAAAAGGTAACGTGACAATATTGTAGCCATCCATAAAACGTTAATAAAATCTTCTTTATGATAAAACCAAAAAACGAAAGGTGAAAAACAATGTTGCGCATAAATTTTAAGAAATATATTTTAGCGGGGCTGCTGGCATTCGCGCTTTCTTCAATTTTATGCGCAACCGATTCATATGCCGTGTTTGAAAACCTCACCAGCACCGGTTGGGAAATTTTCGGCGGCATGCGTAAAATTATTTTTGGCGCGGCTGGCTTTGGTATCATTGCTGTTGCTATTGGCAGCCTTTTTGGTTCCTTAAACTGGAAATGGCTCAGCGCAATCGTTATCGGCTTGATTGTGATTGCCCTAACCGTTGGTTTGGTACAATATCTGGTGGCAGGAACCGGTGCTGATATCTCGGTTTCCGGCATTACTGACACTTTAGTCAACGCCGGCGGCTAAAAAGTTTTTTATTGACTAACTTTTTTAAGGAGGCGGTCATGATGAACAAAACAAACAAAATATTAGCGCTTTTGTTGCCGGCACTGTTCGTTTGTTTGCCGGTTGAGGCGTTTGCAGCGGGAGATATCTTTACCATCATCTCCAACAAAATGGTTTCCACCGTTTTAGATGTCCGCAAAATTGTTTATGTCGTTGCCGGCTTTGGCTTGGTCATGTTTTCTGTTTTGGCTATCTTTAACAAAATCAGCTTCAAACATTTATCATATATCATGATCGGCTTGTTTCTGCTTTCAGTCATGATGCCGTTTATCAACTATTTCAGCGGCGCCAATTTGCGGGATTCCTCTTACACTTATGATGATTTTATTTCCGGTCAGGATTCCAGCATCACCGGCAGCAATGTGGAACAAACAGAAGACTGCACTACTGGAGCCAAATGCCCTGGCGGTACGGAAAATGGCGATGGCTCCGGCAGCAGCAACGCCGGCAGCGCCTTGGATAATGAGCTGGGTGAAAGTTATGGTGTTTCTGATAACCAGGGCGGTACTACCGGCGGCTCGACAAACAGCACATCTAATGCCAACGCCTCAACCGGTGGTGAAAACTCCGGCGAGAAAAAGAGCTTCAAAGAAAAACTTAAAGACCTTGCCGATACTGCCGAAGATATCATCAGTGCCGGGAAAAGTGCGGTTAACTCTGTTGAATATGGCATGAATGTGGTCGACGAAACCAAGGAAGGTATTAGCGATGTTAGCGACATTATCTCCGGCGATGGCAATATTATTGATAAAATCGGCGACTTGGCAGGTTCTGTTAAGGGTTCAGTTGACAGTATAACTTCAAATGCAGATCAGTCTTTAGGCAGTGTGGCAAATACGGTAGATTCAGCGGGAGATGTTTTTGGCGTTTCGGATGCTTCTGAAAATTCCGGTGTCCAAGATGCTGTAGATACCGGTAAAGAAGCCAATAAAGATATTAGAAACGAAACAAATGATCACGCTAATCCGGTAAAAAATATCACAGGCGCAATTCGTACCGGACAAGATTTGATTAACCGAATGGGAAATTGGTTCGACTAATCATCAAAGGAGCTCAAGCCGGTGGTCAAAAGTGGATTATTTAACAAAAACGATTGACGAACGCCGGCTTAAGCGCCACTATAAAAACAATTATTAAGAGGGGTTTTGTATGCGAGATATGATTTTAAAAGCCGTTGCTCAGCCGCCAAAGCTTTTTTGGGGGCCGGTTTTACCCGTCGCTTTAAATGCCGGCTTGCAGTTCCCTTTAATGTTTATGATGATTGGTGTCGGCGATGTCAACCCTCTGGTGTTTATCTTTACCATTATCATAGCTCATGGCTTTATCATCTTGGCAGGCACGCGCGAACCGCACTTGTCAGCCATGATTCAGGCTTTTGGCCAAACCAACAAAGTTTCAACCAATTTATACCCGGAAAGAGGAAACAAATTTGAACCCTGATTTTGATTTTTTTACCATATTTGTAGACGGTTTAAGCAACGTTGAGGTTGCCATAACCGTTATTGGTTTTGTTTCAGCAGCGGCTTTTGCTGTTTTGCTTTCAACCCGCTTTGGCGCTTGGGTTTTGCCGCAGCCGCGTGAATCCCGCGTGTCAGACTTTTTGCCCTTTGCCAAACTGATGGAAGACGGCATGACCATCCGCTGCACCAATGGCTCATATGCCCGCGTCTTTCGCATTACCGGTATGGATTTGGCTTCAGCCACGCCGGAAAAGGTGTATTCCATGATGGAGGCGCGCAAATCATGGATTGATAACCTCTCAGAGCTTCAAATTGTCTGTCGGGTAATTACACTGCGTGAACGCGCTGAAATGGAAGAAGATAAAGGCGATTTTCAAAACGAACTGCTGGAAAAAGTATCTAAAGTCTGGTCTGACAACATGAGCCGGATTTATACCAACCACCACTATATCATTTTGTCAGTCATTGACCGCAAAGATGCCTTAAAAGACCTGAATTATGCCAGCCAATCCCTGGTTGCGACATTAGGCGAATATGGTGTCTCGCAAATGTATGAATCTCCGGACAGCCCGGCGGTAGACAGTCCGCTTTATGTCTTTAGCCGCCTTTGCAGCCCGGTCTCCAAGCCTGAACCAAAAATCCGCCATGCCGAAGGGCCGGAGTTAAACGAAATGCTTACCTCTGACCATATTCACTTTACGCGTGAACAGGGGATTATCCGTTTCTTTTCCGGCGAAAAAGAACTGTATGAAATTGTGATGGGCATCCGCACCACCGGCGATTATATGGACGAAAGCATGATTGTCTCTCTGCTCTCGATTGATTGTGAGCTGGTTCTTTTGCACAATATCCGCCCGATTTTTAAACCTCAGGCACGTATGATGCTTATCCAACAGCAGCGCATGGCGGCATTAACCAGTTTTTCGCCGGAGGTGGTTGCTCAATATGGCGAAGCCTTAGCCACAATAGAAGACAGCGATGCCGATTATCAAGCTTTAACCGAATATTCAATGTCGGTTATCCTTAAAGGTGCAAGTCAGGAAGAGCTGGATTTTGGTGAATCTGAAGTACAAAGAATTTGCCGTAGTTTTGGCGTTACGCCTGTGCGTGAAGGCTGGGTGGCTCAAGCAACGTTCTTTAGCCAATTCCCGACATACGATACATATCCGCGGACATATAGATATTTATCTCGGGTTGTTTCTTTGGCAATTTCATTTGACAAACCGGCGGAAGGTTTCGGCAAGAGCGACTGGGGACCGGGCGCTATTACGGTTTTCCGCACCATGTCCGGTTCGGCTTATCGTTTCCAATTCCACGTTTCTTCTGAAGAATCTGCTGTGGCGCACTGCTGTATTATTGGTCCGACCGGACAAGGTAAAACAACCTTGCTGACTTTTTTGGCAGGACAAGCCATGCGGCATGGCGATTTAAAAGTGTTCTTCTTTGACCGTCACCGCGGTGCTGAAATTTTCACGCGCTCCATAGGCGGCGCATACATCGGCTTTGACGGCGACAATAAAAATGTGTCCTTAAATCCGTTTGATGCTGAAAACACGCCTAACAACCGTGCCTTTTTACGCCGCTGGATGAAGTCCATCACCATGGCAGATGATGCCCTATCCGAGCGTGAAATTGCTCGCGCGGTAACCACGGCGTTTGACTATCTGCGTCCGGAAGAACGTATTATGAAAAATCTGTACAAAAGCTGTTTTTCGCCAACCGGAACCATGCGCCGCGAACTGTATCGCTGGATTAATCCGGACCAATACGGTAATATTTTTAATGCTGATACCGATAGTCTGGACTTAAAAGCCAAACGCTTTATGGCATTTGACTTTACGCATATTTTTGAAGACGAAACCTTGGCTCCGGCTGTCATTAGCTACATCATGCACCGTATCCAATCCGAAACCGGCGAAACCGGCGTGCCGTCGTTAATTATGATCGATGAAACGGCGCCAATGTTAAAGCACCCGATGTTTAGAGATTATTTCATGATTGGTTTGCAAGAAGGCCGTAAAAAACGTCAAGCTTATTTGTGCGCCTTCCAACAGCCGAATATTATAGACAAGTTAGGCGTCGGCGAGGTTATCCGCGGTCAATGCCAAACGGTTATCTTTTTCAGAAACCCGCAAGCAATGGTAGAAGACTATGTCAGTTGGAACTTAACCCAGAGCGAGCTTGACTTTGTTTTCGGCAAAACCTATCGCGATTTTCCGTATGCAATATTGTTGTCGCGTCCGGCAACCGGTGAATCTGTCATCTTAGATGTTGATTTAAGCGCTTTGGGTCCGTATTTGAAACTTTATAATTCCGGCCGTAAAAACGTGCTGCTGGTTGAAGAGCTGATAAAAGAATATGGCGAGAACAATTTTGTTACAAAATATTTAAATATGGCGTAATTGATAAAATATTATTTTTATATTTTGAAATAGTATGGTAAAATAAATTTATATGGTGTCTTTATATATCAAGGAGGTCAGTATGAACAAAAAACAAACATCTAAAATTTTTTGTTTAACATGCATAAGCACAGTCATGCTGGCTTCAACGGCTTATGGCCTGTGGCCGACGACGGATGTGGCTCAAATAACAAACATGATTAACAGTGTTTCAACCCAGATAGAATCAACATCTTCTACCGTTCAGTCTACCTTATCAATTGGTAAAATACAACAGGCTATCGGCGATAACGTCGGCAGTCTGTCAAAGTTTACCAACGCTGCTGAAGATGCCAAAAAAGCCGCAGAAGAACTTGAAAAACAAAAAAAGCGGGCTGAGCGCTTGCAGGAATTAAAAGAAAAATATGAAGAACAAAAAGAAAAAATAGAAGATACAATTGATGAAGGCAAAGAAACCGCCGAGCAATTATCCGATACGGCGAAAGATAAATATGAAGACGGTATGTCTTTATATGAAAGCGGAAAAACGACTTTAGGGCAAAGCAGCGGTTCTGATGACAGCGTTGTTGATAATACCGATGAAGATACGCTTACAACGCAAGAACAAGAAGATGTTTTCACTTCAGGCGAAAACCATACAACAACTGAAAACAAAACGCCTGACAATAATAACACAAATGACGATACGGCAGACCTGATGGACGATGAGGCTCTGGATGATGAGGCAATTGCTGATTTGATTTCAGATGAAGAATTTTCCGAAGGCGGTTGGGATGATTTGCCGACTTTAGATCAAACTGAAACGCTAAATGGAACACGCTTGCCGGGAAGTGGTGGAGCGTTACCGGAAACCGGAATTCTGCCGCCCAATACAATAGGTCGCCGACCATTTACGCCAAACGTTACGGTAGAACCTGTTGCGGTTGGCAGTGAAACGATAGAAACCGGAGGAAACCCGACCGCAGAAACCAATGAAGCTACGGCAGCTTTTGAAGAAACAACAGCCGAAGAAGAAGTTTTATTACCACAAACCGAAGGGAACGCTGGACAGCCGACAGAGCCTGAACTTTCTTCATCATCGGCGCCGTTATCAACCCCGGCATCTGTGACATCATCAGCCTCAACATCTGCAGCGCCTTCCGTAACGCGCCGAGCTTTCAGAATACAAAAAGGGACGGTTGAAAACACAGCGCCGACACTATCTGCGCCGGTTGATAATGCGCCAACCGCAGCGCCTATGATTATGGTACCGGCAGCTGACGCGGCAAAGCCGGTTGAGGCGGATGTCTCTGTCAATCCTGCAATTGCGCCGATGTCAATCAAACAAAGGCCTGCCCGCCGCGCATTTACAACCTCGTCGGCAGATTTCTTTTATCAAAGTACTCGACCTTTTGCTTTTGCTCAAACAACTGAAACCTCATCATCATATAAAACCGGAACGACGGATAACGGGAAGTTCATATATTCAGACATCATCGCCAACAAATGCGGTATCAATTTCGATGATGAATTTGATGAAGAAACTTGGGATGAATGTGTCAAAGAATGGGTTATGGCTATGAATGATCCGAATGCGGAAACAGCCGCCGAATGGAGAAAAGCATACAATGAAGCGGAAAGAGAGCATGTTTCTGCCGATTTAGGCATGGCTTTAGTGCAAAAAAGCTATGCGGCTGCATTTGATACCGAGGTGGCAAAAGATTTAAAAAGCAAATCTCAGGCGCTGACCAATGAGCGTGAAGAGATTGCTTTTGCCGGGAAAGCTGCCCTAACCAACCAAGAAATTATCATTCGTTTGATGGAGGCTATGACGGGGCAGGTTGTAACAGGAGCTTGGTCGAGCGTAAAGCTGATTGAAAAAGGTTATTACGATGAGGAAGAAGCCGATGAAGACGCAACTAATGAATAAAGCTTTTATAGTCATGGCTGTCTTAGGCTTTGGCATGAGCTTTTCTCTGTCTGCACGAGCTGACATTGAAGCGGTAAGTGCTACAGCGAAAGGAATTATTATCCGGGCTGAAGATCTCAAAAAAGAAGCAGAAAAAAGGCTTTCAGAAGCAAAAAATCTAATAGCCTCACAAATTCAGGATTTTAACAATCTTAAAAGCTCAGTTGAAGGGCTCAAAGATAATTTAACCAATCCGCTTGATTCTCCCAAAACATTTGTTTTGGGTGGTGTGCAAAAATCAACTGATGGCTCCAAAACTGATGGTGAATTGGCTAAAGATGTTGAGAAAACTTATGTTCGATACGAAGGGGATGATACCATAGTCAGAGCTCGAAAACTGCAAAATGACTTAAACAAAGTTATGGGTGAAAACGCCGCTCTTCTTTATGCCCGCACGCTGATACTGCGCCAAGAGCTGCTCAATGAAAAGAACCCGGAACATTCGCTTGAAACAATTGAAGATGCCTTGCAAGCCAGCAATGACATGGTTCTTCTCTCTATGCAGCGCTGGAACAAAATTTTAGCCATGCAGGCTTATATCAACGAATACAACAATACCGTTGCTATCCATAATTTCAAACGGGAAGCTGAGGAGGAAGAAGATAATGAAGAATAAACAAATTAACATATTCCTCCTAACTTGTTGCTGTTTCTTTGCTGTTGCTGCGGCAGAAACAGCCAGAGCGCAGACCAAACTTGATGCCGGGACATTGTCAAACACCATTTTAAAAACCATCGGAAACACCGAAGAAAGTGTTGGAGAAGCGACTAAAACTGCCGGTGAAAAAGCACAAGAATTATTAATCGGGCCGGTAGAAAATGCAAAGTTTGAAAAAATAAAGGCCCTAAAAGAAGATATTACCAAAGCACAGAGCACCATACAGGATAAATATGAAGAAGTTTCTGAAGATGTTGAAAATGCGGCTTCCGATATCAACGAAACAGCCGCCGATATCAACAAGACTGCCGACCAGATTGAAAACAGCAGCCTTAAAAGCACGGCTGATTTAGGCAAACAACTCAACGACGTCAATCAGCAAATAGAAAATTACCAAACGGCAGCCTCTGAAGAACTAACAGCAAAAGCCAAAGCCGCCAATGACAATTATGCCGCTTTGCAGGCAATGTATGATGCCGCAGAAAACGAAGATGATAAAGCGGCAATTTCTGCCCAAATGTCTGCTTTGACGGAAGAAATCGACGGATACAACACCACGCTTGAGCAATTTGAAAATGGCGAAGTTGAAGATTATTTTAAAGATGATGAAGAATATCAGTCTTTGCTTGCCCAGCGTAATGACATTAACGCGCAGCTAAAAGACATTGGCGCAGCGGCTGCCGGTCTTGCCCTGACTTCAATTTCTAATCTTTTAAGCAAAACTGATGAAGAAAAACAAGAAGAATATACTGGCGTGATTCTTAAAAATTTTCTGCAAAAGGATGAGCCTAACACGCCTGAAAATGTCAGCAGGGTGATGAATTATCGGCGGGAAGTTTTCAAACAGGATGTTGCACATGCCTTATATACGGCTATTTCGCTAAAACTTAAGCTGGATGAAGAACTAAAGAGCATAAAGACCAAACAAAAAAACATGGCAGCAGCCGATTATAAAATGACTGCCGGCAATTTGTTGGTTGAACAACGGATTGATGATATCAAAATTTTATATAATTATACCAATCTGCTGATTGCCGAAATGCGCTTGAAAACCTCGCAAAACATGCTTAATCAAGACCAGCGTTTAAAAAATTATGATAAAGATCCGGCAGTGCTTAACTTAGATAATTATGTCTTTACCGAAGACGATATTCCGTCAGATGAAGGCAAAAGAAGCTTTTTGGATGATGTAACGGCAAATTAAGGAGGAAACGATGAAAAAATATCAGTTGTTCAAATGGGCGATTATCCTTGCCGCTACACTCAGTGCAAATTCAGCAGTTGCTTTGCTTCCGCCGTGCTTTTTCTGTGCTTCGTTTGACAGTGCAACGGACGGCGGTTATGCAGGAGAAAGCACTACTGCAACAACAACCTCCATCAAAACCGAACTGGAACGGTTGCAAACTGAAGCCAACCAAACCTTAAAAGGAACGCTTGAGAAATTAAAACAACTTGATTTAACCCAAACTCTTTTTAACAAAGAAGAAGGTCAGCCCAACTTGGCAAGTGCTCGTACCATTGAACAAAGTGAAATTGCCGACATTACGAATGAAGATTCAATTGTTGAAGCCTTTCGTAAACTATTTTTAGTTTATCCGGAAGATATTCTTGCAAAATATCCGGAAAATCAACGGGCGGTTAAACGGGCATATGAAGATAAAGCAATTGAGTTTGGCAATGATGCCATGATTGAAATGTACATTACGGTCAGAGATCTGGAAGCCAGAATGGAAGCCCTCAAAATGGAGTATGACGCCTTAAGCATTTGTTATGTTCAAGGCGGAACCGCTGATACCAGCAGTTGTTCCGGCGCCTCATCCAGTGAAGACGAACTTGGTGTTTGGAGCAATTATTATAAACTAAACGTTATTTATGATTCTATGCTCAAAGTTACGGAAGAACTTATGGCTTTACGAGCACAATACGAAGTAGCTCAGGCTGTTTTATCCGGCATTGAACCTGTGGAAGAAGATAAAAAAGAAGATACGGAAAATTCAGAACAAGAAACGGCAAATCAAGAAGAAGAGCAAGTCAGCAGCAATGAAGTTTTCCATTATCTTCATAGCCGCCAAATAGCTCATGCACAAATGTTTTCGACAAAATCAACTTCTGAGCGGCAAGCTAAGCTGACAACAAAAGAAACATCAACAGCAAAAGCAACGAATACTTCTGTAACAAATAAAACAGATACTGCAGATGCAGATACGGATGAAGATGAAGGGGGTGTTGTGCAGGCTGAACCATACAAAATCAGTTCGCCGTTTGCCGGAACGGCTGAACAGTTTCAAGCCTCTATAACAGCCAACAATGTTTATCAAACATTGCAAAAAGCCTTACAAGCGCATAATTTGAAGCAGCAGCTGCCGGAATATCGCAGAGTTTTTGTTGAATATAATAAGATGAAAGAGCAACACGAAAAAGCCCTTACACAGCTGATGAAATCTGAAAACTGCGCCATAAACTATCTTGGCAAATATTATATAGATCCGGTTAAGGTATGGTATGGCGATGGCTGCCGGTCGGTAGCGCAAAAAATTGTATGCGATTCCAACCGTACTTTAACGGCGGAAACATTAAAAAATTTATTGCCGGGCGATGTATTATGTGAAAATGATAAAACCAAAATCTGCAGCAGTTATAACCTTAATGACTATTCCAGCCGCGAAGGTTTTTCTGGCTGGCTGATTTCGGCATATAAAGCTGCCAAAAGCGCAAAGGCGCTTAGCCTTAATGAAGAAGACCTTGCTTCCCCAATGACCAATACAAGCATAGAGCCAAATGTGGCAAACATAGAATCTTTAAGCGCACAATATAGTGCGGAAAGCGCAGCCGGCACGATGGACAGCTCATTGCTTAATCCAAGCCAAGAAGAAACAATAGAAAAAAATTTACGCGAACAAAATCTGATTTCTTGGCAGTTAGGTGCCGAGGCGGCTCGAAAAATCAGCAGCGATATGACTTCAGGGTCATCTGAATGGGGCGTGCTAAAAGCTTCTTATCCGATATGGGCCGACGAGAAACTTGTTTATCAGCAGTATTTAAAAGAAAAATACAAAAACATGAGGCTTTATATACAAAACCTGGATTTACGCCCCCAAACCGGTGAGTTGGTGCAAGCCATTAATAATATTTTGCCGGCATCCGGGACTGTGGATGGCATCAATTTATTAGAAATTAAAAATTACAACAATTCTGTTTTAGAAAAATTGCTGCCATTAGTCTATCAAGACAAAAGCAATACAAAGGTCAAATTTAGAGCGGCGAAATTACAAGAAGATCTGGAAGACGAATTAAACGACCTTAAAACATCATTTTATGCTGAAATGACAAGCTTAATTAACAGAAAAGACACGTTTTATGAAGATTATGATTCTGAAAATAAAAAATTAAACGAGTATAAAGCAAAATATAATGAGCAAATAGGAAACAAACAACAAGAAGAAAGTGATATTGAAGGTCAAAAAATAGTAATTGAAATTTCCCAAGACCGAAAAGCAAAATCTAAAGACGTTATGGGAAATTTTGAAGACAATGCCGAAAGCGCAATCAATGTGTCTAATGAAAAAGCCGCAGAAGCAGAGCAAGAATCCAAAACCTTTTTGCCGGGAATTGAGGAGCAACGCGGCAACATTGATAGTTTAAAATTAGAGCTAGAAAGTCTTGAAGAAAGCATTGCCCGTGCCAAAAGCAATTATGCTGCGCGGGCTTCTGAGGCAGAAGCTAAAGGCTTTGCGGAAATTAAGGCGGCATTGTCTGATAATGGGAACGATGCAGCTGCAGAAACGCTCGGCAGCAGCGATCATTTGGCTGATATCTTAAAGTCTGGCGGAAACATGGCTTCTCGCGCATTGTTATCAGCCATTATTAACGTTGCAGATGCGGCTACAAAAGAAGTTAGGCAGCAAATAATTAGTAAAATTAACGAAGCCTCAAGCAAAATAGCGGCTTTGGATGAAGACCGTTTTACCCAAAAAGGCTATGATAATATTGTGGCAATCCATCGCAAAATGCTCAATGATATAAAAGATGTGGATATTAATATTTCCATAAGCAGTACAAGTTTGGCAACATTTTTAACGGCGAATGCGGTAAAAGAGTTGGCAAAAGAAATCATTGTTAGCAATATATTTGCAGAAATTTGTGGAAACAATGTTTGTTATGAGGAGGATAGCGAATATTTTGTCGGCGCCAATCCTCAACCGCATGATTTTATGGCGCCGAAAGATCTTGTAACAACACCGACGCCGCCGCTGCGCGAAATAGTTCACTTTGACCGGAACGACTTTGCAGAAGTGCTAAAATCAGACACATGGATGACCATGAGAGATGGTGTCTTGGCTGGTTTCATGGCAACGGGGCAAAAATTACCGGAAATTTGGGAACGGATTTTAGGCGGCAGAGGCTTTGTAGAACGGGATATTGATATGGAAGATATATTATCTTACAATCAATCGACCTATGATGTTTTACGACAAGGGGCTGGTTATCCGTGCACGACCGGAAAATACGATGTTTATATTCGTAATGGCGAATATTATGTCGCAAATGCAACCGGCGAAATAAAACAGTTTTGCAAGGATATTCAAACAATAAGCTTGCCGTTGAGCCAAGCTGTAAAGATTTATTTTATAGATGGTCGAGTTTCAAACGGCGCTACCAAAACACCTCCCGAAAAAGAACTTTCGAGCGAGCTGGCAACAATTTTAGCGTATGATGACGGTTTAACATTTAATAGCTATATTAAAGAAATTATGGAGTTCTACGAAAATTACGCAAACGGAGAAAATGTTGATGAAAGCGTTCAAGAACGAGACAAGCTTTATAGAAAAGAATTGTTAATGCAAAATCAGTTTGGCGATTTCTTGAATTTTGTTGAAAATGAGATGATTTATCAAGACAATATTGATAAATTAGATGTCGAAATAGGACAAACGCGAGAAAAAATCAAAGAACAGTTGTCAGACATTGGATATGAACCACAAGAAGACTTTGATCTTGCCGATGATGTAACATATAATGAAATTATGAATGCTTTAGATTCAACTAAAAACAAATATATGGAAGAGAGTGTCAGCCAAATTGACTCAATACAGCCATTAAATGATGTTATTGAAGAGAAGCTGACAAAAATCAACAACATTGTCGGCGCGCTGCAAATGGATAATGAAGAGCGTGTTCTGTTAAGTGATAATATGTCAGGTAACAGCGAATTATCAGAAAAAAGTAAAAGCAAGCAGGTTGACGCTCAAGTTCGGGAAAAATACGAACAAGAGGCGCAAAAAGCGCATGAGGATAATTTAGCAAATTCTGAAGAACCCTATTGTGCAAATTATGAATAATGGAACAAAAAATGAATAATCAACTGGGAAATGGCAACAATGTTTTAGCAATCACTGATGCAAATGCGCCCAAGCAGCAGTTTGCCTACATTACAGATGAAAGTCCGGAATTAAAAGGAGCTAAAGAAAGCTATTATTGCTGGTTATCCCGTTTGGTGATTTTGTTTGCCATATTATCGCTTGTTTTTTTCACCAGTGCTTCGTTGGTTTTGTTTCGTTTAGCGCCTGAAGTTACGGTAGAGCCGTTTTTAATCATTAGGCAAGACAGTTCCGATTCAATGGTTCGCTATGAGCCAATAGCCACCGATATGGCATCATCAAGACAGATGATGGAAAATTTCATTCGCCAATATGTTATTTTGCGCAACACGGTTTTAAACGACCAACGCGAAATGCAAACGCGCTGGTTTGGTGGCGGCATGGTGGCTTATATGTCATCGCCTCAAGTTTTTGCTGAATTTAACCGGGATAGACAGAAAGAATTAAACCAACTCATTCGGAACAGAGTTGTACGGGATGTTGAAATCATTTCCATTGGCAAGCTTGGCGGAGAAAAAAGCCCGGTATGGAAAGTAGACTTCCGCACCTATGATTTATCGCCGGAAATTCGTAATGAAGCAAGTGGTAGCATGGTATTAGTCACCAAATATTGGACAGCATCCGTAACGGCATTTTTTATCCCCGAGCGTTTGTTTATGGCAAAGCGCCTGATGAATCCTTTGGGTTTCACGGTAACAAGATATTCTCAAACAGAAGTTGAAATTCTTTAATTTATATTAATCTTTTTTATTTATGATAACATAAAACAGTCTTCTAACTTGTTGATAAGTTGGGGATGTATAAGCTTCATGTTAGACTTTTAAAAAGAAAGAGTTTAATGTGATAATGTCTAGACATATATAAAAGGAACATTGCAATGTATAAAAAAATTGTTTTACTGATTGCTATTCTGATTTTAACGGCATGCGGAATGTTCGGTTCATATTATGAGCCGGAACCGGTTGGTATTGGTAAAGATGTAAATGAATTAAAGCTTTCCCCTTGTGCCTGCATTGAAATAGAATTGCCCAAAACATTGCCGGATTGGTTTGTGGCAACAATATAAAAATTAAAGATATGGATGTGATAATATGGCAGACCGTTTAGGCATAAGCAATACAGAGCAGCGATTAATTGGAAACCGAACCAATATGCCGCGTCAGGTTGTCCGCAAACCGCAGCCCCGCAATCGTCGGGAAGATGATGAAATTGTCGTCAATGCCAGTGAAAAAAGGTATTTGTGGACAGCGCGGGCTTTTGCTGTAATTGTTGCAATTAGTTTGTGCTGCAATCTGGTTTTAATTTTGGCAATTACGCAATTGCTGCCTTTATATCGCATTGAGCCTTTTCTTTTAACTTTTGAGAGCAAAGAAGAACAGGTTTATGATATTGTGCCGTTAACCAATATGGAAAATCAAAAAGCCATAACGGAAGTCTTTGTAAGAGAATATGTTTTGTTAAGAAGTGCTTTTACAAACGATGTTCAAGAGATGGAATCTCGCTGGATGCCCGGAGGACCGTTGCAAGAAATGTCGTCATCAACGGTATATCAAGCGTTTATTGACCGTACGGCAACTCAGGCTTTAGACATTATTAGAACACGTGGGCTCAACCGAATGGTGCGGATTATGACGGTCAATGAATTAAGCAAAGGTTTGTGGCAAGTTGAGTATGAAACCAGGGATATGTATCCGGATTCTGCTGCGCCTGAAATCAATTATTGGACGGCATCATTAAGAGTTGCCTATCGTAAAAAAGTTGTAAAATATGGAGAACGTTTAAACAATCCGGTCGGCTTTACCGTAACCAGATATTCACTTTCGCATAACAAGGCGGAATAAACAAAAAGGTGTGATAAGACATGAAATGTTACCTAACAAAAATATTTTCTATTTTAGCTTTAGCAACAATACCGTTGTCCGCCAGAGGGCAGGCAACCATTGACAGCTTAAATCAAAATGCTGATCAGAGCCAAGGCATGTACCAACCAATGAACATTGGTTATACAGGCATTAGCTCATTAGGCATGATGCAAAGCGCTTGGTTGGATCCTCTGCAAAATTTGGGCGAAGGACAAAGCAAGCCGGCGTATTCCAAATATTACTGGTCGCCGGATTTAGTGCTTCCTGTTCGGTTACGCGAAGGAATGATGACGTTGATTAATTTTCCGGAATGGGAATTGGTTGAAGACGTCTATATTGGCGATAGCAAAACCTTTGATGGCCGAATTTCAGGGCCAAGCACATTGCTTCTTTACCCAAAACAAGGCGCAATGGTCGGGGTTGATACCAACATTATCGTTTTCGGCCGGTCTGGAAACAAATATGTGTTTTATGCCCGTAGTGAAGGGGTAAATACAGAACGCTTAACCAACTCAATTATTGATGTTGAAGTGGTAGATTCCGGAAAAAATGGTAGTACCGTCGGAAGCCTTGGCAGCGGTTCCGGCGGCGGTCATGTCAATGCCAGTTCTTATCGTGGAGGAAATGAAAAATCGGTGGATTCAACGTTTACAAAGCGGTATCAAAAAGAAGATTGGATTCAAAGTATTCCGTTAGATCCTTCACAATTTCGCTTTGATATAGAAATTTATGTGCCAAATCCGGATGATGTGGTTATTGCGCCGGAACGTGTTTGGCATGATGACATCTTTACCTATATTGATTTGGGTGAAAAAGCTCTTAATATGATACAACGTCCGATTGTAACGCTGATTGTCGAAAGAATGGAAACGCCTGTCGGCTTTAGAACAAAAGGTCCAAACAACCGCCTGATTATTGTTGAAGGGGTTGGCGATATGGTTTTGCGCAACGGCAAACGTGTTGTCTGCTTAAAGATGCGTCGGGATGATGCCGAAGGCTTGGACGATGTGACATATGCCGAAAGCAATGATTGGGATGTGCCGCCGGCTATTCCTGCAGGGAAAAAATCATCAGGGACGAGTGCTGGCGCTGCCGGTTACGGAGCGGGCGGCGTTCAGGGTTTTGGCAATGGATACCGCGCTTCAGGTGCATATAATGCTGATGGCGAAGTTGTCGGTGAAAACGTAGTCAAAGTTGGCTCAAAAGGTGAGTTATTACAGCCTGAATATGCTAAAGGAAACGGCAAAGACATTGATTATAGTAAAATGCACCGCCTGCCGCATCAAGGCAAAATGAGCGCAGAAGAGGAGGAAAAGCTCTTTGGAAACTACAAATATGGCAGTGGTTTTGAAGGAGATGACACGGCAAGCATTTCGGTTGAGTTGGGAACTGATGCAGACGTAAATAATTTGGAAAATCTTTGGAGCGAGCTGTCAAAGAAATATTCTGCGCTTTTAAGCCAATATCAGCCGTTTTACTCGGTTGATGCACCGGCAGATGGGCAGGGTAAAGAATTGTTCCATTTAAGAATAGGGCCGGTTCAATCTATTGATGCCGGAGACAGTATTTGCAGCCAGCTTGGTCGTAATGGCGTTTTTTGCAGCGTTGTCAGAGTCCAATAATTAGGCAGGAGGATAATGAGTAAAGAAGTCTTAACACATTCGGAAAGATATGTTCGTAAAACCAATCGCATTATTTTAATCATTGGTATAACGTCTTTTATTGTGTTTTTATTCGGACTTTTACTATTATTATCCAGCGGCACGCAAACAACGGAGTATGAAGAACCCGTTTTTACCGAAGACGACGATGCATTAAATTTAGGCAACAATGTTAACCCTTTAATGGACAACATAGAATTTGAAGATGTTGATGAGAGCGAACTTCCAATAACCACAACGCCTAATCCGGTTAATATGGGGCAGGTCGTTTTAGGAACTGAAGCTAAAAACGTGTTAACAATTGGAACCAACGGCAAGGCGGCTATTCGCATTGTTTCTGTTAAATTGGCAGAACCGCCGTTTGAAGGGTTTACATTCAGCGATGGTTGTACAAGTGCTGAGCTTCGCGGTAACCAAACTTGCAACATTACCATGAATTGGGCGCCGGTGGTGGCAGGCAATGTACAAAACAACTTTATTGTTTCGTGGCACGAAACTAATGTCAGCGCTCAAAATGCCAAAGCACAAAAAATCCCGGTTGACGGCAATGCCGTTAGCAAGGAAGACTGTAATTTTTGCGCAACAGCTCCTGGCGCCGATTTGGGTGAAGGCATGGTCGTTCGTGATGAAGATGGCAATACAATCGGTTATATAACCCCGGATGGAAAAGCCGTAGATTTAAATGGCAATGAATTAGGGATAATCAACGCCGATAATCAAGTTGTTGACAAAGATGGCAGTATTATAGGTCGCGTAACTGCGGATGAAACCAAAACAAGAGTTGCTTATGGTCCAAATGGCGAAATTATAGGTTACATAGACGAAGATGGTTATGTCCGCGATGAAAACGGCAATATTATTGGTCGCGTTAATGAGAATGGATTGGTTGTTGATGAAAACGGCAATGTTATCGGCATTGCCGGAAACAAAAAGCTTATCTACGATGAAAACGGCAATGTCATCGGCTATGTTACGGCCGACGGGCAAGCTGTTGATTTTAACGGCAACCCTATCGGGCATCTGAATGCTGATGGCAGCATCGTCGATGCAAATGGCAATATCATTGGCAAGGCTGTTGAAGCCGGCTATGTCTACGATGAAAATGGCAATATCATCGGCCGTGTGTTAGAAGATGGTACGGTTGTAGATATGGAAGGTAACGTTATTGGTCGCATGAACGAAAACGGTGAAGTCGTTGACATGAATGGCAACGTCATAGGTTATGTCAGCCGTTCAGGACAAACAGCAATTGATGAAGAAGGTAATCCGATAGGTGTTGTTATGCCGGATAACTCCATCGTTGATGAAGAGGGCAATATTGTTGGTTATGTTGATGAAAATGGTGATGCCTATAAATTGACCAATGAAAAAATTGGCCAAAGCGGCGCATCACGACGGTTGTATTATGATGAAAACGGTAATGCAATAGGTTATATTGATGAAAACGGCAACATTATAGACTTTAACGGTAACAAAATAGGTCAAGTATTGTCTGATGGAACAGTTCTTGATGCCAATGGCAACGTCATCGGAAAGATGTTGGAAGATGGCACCATTGTTGATGAAAACGGCAATGTCATCGGTCGTGCCGGAGAATATGTCAATTTAGCCCTTGATGAAAATGGTAATGTTATTGGCTATATCAATAGCAAAGGCGAGGTTATCGGCAAAAATGGCGAGGTGATTGGGTATGTTGACAAAGACGGCAATGTTATTAGCAATCAAGCCGTAAAAATCGGCGCAGTCGTTCAGACAGAATTAATACCGATAACGCCTGCCGGAACAATATTAGGAATGGTGTCGCCGACAGGAGAAATTATCAATGAAAAAGGACAGAGTTTTGGTCGAATATTGCCCAACAGCCTCGTACGCGATGCCAACGGCTCAAAAATAATTGCAAGAGGTTTACAAGGCGGCACAATAGTAGGATGGGGCTGCAGCAATGTTGGTCAGCTTCATCAAGATGGAACAATAACCAAAAATGGTCAGGAAATGCCTTATAGCATTTATCCTGATGGCGGTGTTTATAACAATAACGGACAGTTTCTCGGCAATGTCGTTCCGACCGGACGCGTTTTTGACAACCAGTGCAATTATTTAGGAATGGCTAATGAACAAGGTATTGTACAGTCAGACGACAAACGTTATGTTGGCTGTGTCAATCCTGACGGCTCAGTTTTAAATGATAATGGAGATATTATCGGCAAAGTGGCACAATATAAAATAGCCGTTAATGCTAAAGGGCAAATTATTGGCAGAATGTCCCCCGGTGGCACCATTATTTCCGGAGCTATGCTGCCCATAGGATGCAGCAATGTTGATGGTGAAGTCTTTGATGAAGAAGGTGCATACCAAGGGAAACTGGTCGAAAAGTTCTATGCGTTTGATTTAAATGGAACATATTTAAATACGTTTCAAAATGACGGTTCGTTAAATTTAAAACAATATCCGGACGCCCGATTGTTTTTACATAAATACATTGTGAACAGCAACAATAAAATCATCGGTATGGCCTTTCCGGCAAGAAGCGTTGTTGTAAATGCCAATGGCGACATCTTGGGTCGATTGTTTGCCGACGGCAATATTTATAACGGGGACGGTGTCGTTGTTGATAAAATATATGGCGATGGCCTAAGCTTTTATACCGGAAATGTCGGAAAGATTTTGCCGTTAGGTGCAGTGGTTAACAACACGGGACAAAAGGTGGGCTTTGTAAACCCTGATGGCAAAGTTTTAACCCGCTTTGGAGAATTTCTTGGTCGGGCTGATGCCAAAGGGCGTTGGCTAGATGCCAAAGGAGCATACGCCGGTGGTGTCGTACGCCAAGGTGCGGCGATTGGTTATGATGGATCCTATTTAGGATATGTTAAAGCTGACGGTAGCGTAGTGAATATGTCAGGAGATATTACCGGTTATGAAAGTGGCGATGGCTTGATTCTAGATAAAGAAGGAAAAGTGTTAGGCGAGGTTGTGCCAATGTCGCTCATGATAGATTTGTTTGGAAATTATAGCGGCTATACCAATGAAATAGGGGATGTCTCGGATCTTTCAGATAAAATCATAACAGCAGTTTTGCCCGGTGGTTCAACAGACAAAGGAATAAGCGTTTTAAGAAGAGGCGTTGTTATAGATTTTGCCGGAAATATCATTGGAGCAGTTATGCCGGATGGCGTGGTTATTAACACACAAAATGTAAATATCGGCAAAGTTTATTCTGACGGAAAGGTGGTTAATACGGAAGGTCAGTTAATAGGCGAAATTGTTGCGGGAGATATTGTCATAAACAATCAAGATCAAGTTGCCGGATATGTTGGTTTTGACGGCAGTGTCAGAAATGGCGGCAATGTTGTGATTGGTAAGGTTTTATCTGGTGGCTTGGCAGTAGATAATCAAAATAATATTTTAGGAACGATTTATAAAATTGGCACGGCAATACTTTCAGATGATGGGCACTATGTTGGAAGATTGTCTGCTGATGGAAAAGTAATAAGCGCATCCGGCGAAAATATCGGTTATTTAAAAAATAACGGCTCATTTGTAAATTTAGATAAAAAAGTGGCCGGCTATGCGTTACAAGATGTTGCGCAAAATCGGAGGAACTAAAGTGTTTGAAAAAATAAAAAAAACAATATTATGGTTTAACATAAGCTTTGCTGCAATTTTGTTGGCAATTAAACCGGTTTACGCGCAAGAAATTACGGCAATAGATTTTAACGGTGATTTAATCGGCAAAGTAATACCGGATGGCACGGTTATAAGTTTTGATAATGCCATAATTGGCAATGTTACGGCAGATAGCTTTATTGTTAATGCAAAAGGCGAGCTTATCGGCGGTGTGATTCCGCAAGGTATTGCGGTTGGCAACGACAACAAGTTGTTAGGCCGCGTTAACAATGATGGCTCTGTACGTCTTCCTTCCGGAAAAATTGTCGGCAAGGTTTTACCCAATGCCTTAGTCGTTGATGATTCCTATAATATACTTGGCTCGGTGCTATATCCTGGATTGGTTTATGATGATGCCGGCAAAACAATCGGTCGTTTAACCGGCGATGGCGCTTATATCAGTTTAGAGGGGCAAAACATCGGCTTTATTTCGCCGCTTGGATATGCCTATCGCAATACCGGAAATGGCTTTGTCCTGGACGGTAAATTAATTTCTTCCAAAATGGTCGTTTCGCCTGACGGAAACTTTATTGGCAGCTTAACACCTGGCGGCAAGGTCACGGATTTTAATTCTAAAGATATAGGTTTTATTCACGCCAATGGATATGTTTATAATGACAATAATCAAATTGTCGGCAAAACAGTTTCCAATGGCTACGCTTTTGACAATTTAGGCAAATATTTAGGTTTGATTGCCTATAACGGTGAAGTCATTAATAACGGACAGACAGTTGCAAAATTTCGAGCCGACAACAAAATCATTGATGAAAAAGGCAATGTTATTGGTTTTGCAGTAGATATTGCCGCAACAGCGACGGATTTACAAGGAAAATATCTTGGACGTCTTATGCCGGGCGGAAAAATTGCCCAAGCCCGTGAAGTCGTAGGTACAGTCGGAGCCAGAGGCTATATATGGAATAACGATGGTGAAATTATCGGACAAATCGTTAAAGCGGGGCCGGTTTTTGATTATCATGGAAATTTGGCAGCCCAGGCACTGCGTAATGGCACCATTATTTCCACCGGTGGTACCGTATTGGGATATGCTAAAAGCAATCAAGCCTATGATAATATAGGTAGGCTTTTAGGCGCCAGCATGGATAGCCGGTTGGTTTTTGATAACAGTAATAATTTTTTAGGGTTGAGCGGCATAGGTTCAGATTTTATCAACAATGGCGCAAAACTTAAAATATCCCCCTTTGGTTATGTATATTCGGCAGACAATGTATTGGTCGGTCACACGATTGGTCTAGAAGCACTATATGCAGAAAGTGGAAAAACCGAAGGATATGCTGGGATTAATGGCAATTTGGAAGGCATTCCGCAAGAACATAATTATAAATTAACACAATTTGGCACAATCGTTGATAGCCAAAATGCTATGGTTGCTGCAAGTATTAATCCTTTGTTTGTTGTTGGTGAAAATGAAGAAGAATTAGGATATTTAGCAGAAAATAACTTGCTGATAAATAAAAAGCAAGAAGTTGTCGCTAAAATTTTACCGGAATACAAAGTTGTGTCAAGTTCTGCAAAGGTCAATGAGCAAACCATGCCGATTATCGGCTCAGTCGGGACATCCCCGCTTGCCATTGGCGTTAATGGCACCATGCTTGGTTATGTTGATTTGAAAGGTATTGTTCAAGATTATTCCGGCAACAAAATCGGTGTCATGCTGGATGGTAATACAGTTGCTGATAATAATAATTCTATCATCGGACAAACAATAGATTTCAAAGCCATTGTCAATGATAAATGTGAATTTTTAGGAGTGGTCGGTTCCAAAGGCGATGTGCGCAACAATCGGGATATTATTTTAGGAAAAATATTAACCAACGACCAAGTGATTTCTGAAGTAGGTAATGTAATAGGCTTTGGTGTTAAGTCGGGAAATATGATAGACTTTGAAGGAAAGCCGTTAGGCACGGTTAACACGCTTGGTCAAATTTTGAATTACGCACAAGAAAAATTAGGATGCATACGTAGTGACGGCAGATTTTACAATGCTGATGAACATTTTATCGGAAGCTTGGCACAGCCGGCTCCTGTAATGAATTTTGAAAATATAATCATCGGCCGAAGTGATTTAAATAATCAATTAATCAACGATAAAAGTAAAACAATCGGATACATTCGTCCGGATAATACGGCAGTTTCTTTAGAAGGGGAAATTTTAGGAACATCGTTTAAGTATAAAGTTGCTTTTGATGATGAAAATAGTTTCTTGGGCAGAGTTGCAGAAAACGGCAATGTCGTCAGTGATAAAAATGATATATTAGGGCAGGTGCAATATGACGGCACGGTCGTTGCCGATAACAAACCGATAGGTTTTGCTTTATATGATTTTTATATCTATGATGAAAACAACAAAACAATAGGCTATATAACCAGAGATGGTTTGGTCGTTAGTTTTTCCGGTGCGCGTTTAGGCAAAGCTGACAAAGGCTTTTTGGTTGATAAAAATTATGTTTTAATCGGTCGCGGCAGCAGAGATTATTTTGTTCGTGATGAAAATAACAATGTGATTGGTGAGTTGTCATTAAACGGAGAAGTCATCAACACGGAAGGTAAAGTCATAGGCAATGTTTCTGCCAATGGTGAAGTCAGAGATTCTGAAGAAAAAGTCTTAGGCAGAGCTTGGGACTTACAGTACTATAATGTCAACAAACCGGAACCGGTCAAACCGGCAGATTGGGCAACGCCTCCGACAAATCAGGGACAAATAAAAGTAGATGCCGTTCCGACACCACAGCCTGAAAGCCCTGGGGAGTATGGGCTCAAAGCCATAGGCATTGCTTTAACGCCGGACGGAAATTATTTAGGCGACATTTTAGCCAACAATGATGTTATAGATAAGGGGGGAAATTTAATTGGCAAAAAAATGCCGGATGGTTTGATTATAGATGATGATGGAAGTTTAATCGGTATTGAAGAAGCTAAGAACATTACTGCCGGGCAAATGTTTGTTCCGGCTGGCACATTTGGCTCCGGAGGTGCTTATGGTACAGGAGTCGCCCCGACCAATTTAGGACCCGGTGGCGGGTTTGGCCCTGGGGAGCGATATGATCCGGTTCGTTCACAGGCTCTGGCGGCAGCACAGGCAGCAAGGCGAGGTGAAATTACCGTCGGAAGATTAACAACGCAGGTTAAGAGAGAAGATTTTGACGGCAAACAAAACTATTGGGAAGGTGTACCGCGTCAAATTTCTAGTTGGCCTGTGGATATGAGCGAAATGATTTTAGAGGACAAACCGATACCGGCGGTTTTGGCAAGAACAATTATGTCCGGAGGCGGCACTGTCCCGGTTACGGCAATTGTAGAAAGAAACGTTTATGCTGAAGATGGCAGAAATATTGTTATACCTGCCGGTAGTCGTGTGATGGGAGAGTCGTCAGGCACAAGCGGCAGTAACAATAAAAGTGCCGTCAGAGTTGCTATTACCTGGAATCGTTTAATTCGTCCGGATGGTTCTGCTTTTGAGTTTTCAACAGCTCAAACCGGAGATGCCCAAGGACGTGCCGGTGCATTAGGATATGTGGATGAGCAGTTGCTCAAAAAATATACATTGCCGATGGTTACCAATCTTTTGAGCAGTGCTGTAGCTTATGTTGCTGCCAGCGGCGAAACAAGTACTGATAGTAACGGTAATACGGTCGAAAACGCCCGTGCTGAGGCAGCCGAGGACGCTCGTCAAAACTTCTTGGATAATATGGATCAAATGTTTCAGGAGATTCTGTCAGATAAAACCAAAATTGAAGCTGTGGCATATGTTCCGGCAGGTACGCGCTTGATAATTTATCCGAAAGAAGATTTATGGCTCAGAACGCCGGAACGCAGTCAAGAAGAAGCTTTACAGGATCTTCAAAAACCGACGGTACTTATTGATGACCGTGATCCTACTGGTTCAAGAAACAACAGAAACACGAGCGGAGGCGGTGGCGGCGGAAGCAATTCTACGGGAACCTCACCTGGTACAAGCGGCGTGGTTTATATGGATGATAGCAATGAAAACATCCAAGCTTCTACGCCTTTGATAAGTGATTCTTCAAACAAAAAGAAAACGCCGCCGTCGCGGTCAATTCCTCCGGTAACTTCCACCGGGGCAACGCCGCCGCCGCCATCTTCTACCGGCAGCAATAACACTTCGGCGCAATTGTTTTGATAAAGGATAAAGATAAATGAGCACATTTACGGTTTTAGAATCAGTTTTACGACCGTTAGCCTATTGGTATAATCAGGAAAACATAGAAGAAGTGGCCATCAACCGCTCTGAGCAAATATGGCTGCGTCTGCGCGGCAAAAGGGCGTATCCGTGGGTAATGTATAAAGATGAAAAATTAACCAAAGAATATTTAACCGATTTGCTTTATATTGTTGCAAACACCTACGAGTTGCCGTTTGATCCAATATCCGGTTCGCCGGTTGTTTATGCGACCATTCCTGGCGATCACCGTTTTTCAGCCATAGCCGGACGTAATGTCATGTACGATGAAGGCGATTTAACCGGCGGCGTTGCTTTAACAATCCGTGTCCATAGTGATGATGTTGCATTTGGCTTAGGTGATTATGGACTAGAACAAGGCAAAGGTCTGCACAAAATAAATCCTTTAAAACAAATTAAAGATCCTGAAGACCCCTATGAGCGCTTATTATTGAGCATCAAACGCGGCGATCATATTTTAGTCAGCGGCGCGACTTCAACCGGTAAAACAACGTTTTTAAATAACCTGCTCAAAATTTTGGATATTCACAAACGCATTGTAACAATTGAAGATACTCGAGAATTGATTGTTCCACATCCCAACCGTGTGCATTTAGTTTTATCTCGTACTGAACAAACCAATGAAATGGATTATGCCAAAATCATTGACTTGGTTGTTCGTTTTACGCCTGATGCCATTATCGGTGGCGAAATTTCCACCAGCAACGCCGGTGCCTTATGGGAGCTGATGGGTTCAGGTCATGATAACTGTCTGGCAACCATCCACGCGGAAAGTTCCGAGGCGGCATATCAAGCTTTTACCGATCGTATTTTACATACATATCCGTCAATTGACCGAGCCAAGACGATTGAAGAAATGCGCCATAAACTAAGAGTGGTGCAAATTAACCGCGATGGCAACCTGCGTGCCATTACAGAAGTCACATAGAAAAAACAATTACAAAAGCCGCTTTAAAGCGGCTTATTCATAATCTTAGAGCAATTTGGCAATCTCTGCCCGGACATTTTCCACGCCTTGTTGTTTTTCAGCGCTAACGGCTAAAATAAGAGGATTTCCTGCCGGATGAAATTTAAGAGATTTTTGAGCATCATCCATACCCTTAACCAGTTCCTTATAACTGATTTTATCACTTTTTGTAAACACAATCTGGTAAGGAACGGCGGCTTTATCAAGCATGGTCATTGCGTCTGTATCAACCCGTTTCAAGCCGTGGCGCGAATCAACCAAAAGAAAGACACGTTGTAAATTTGCCCGTCCTTTTAAGTATACAAAAATCATATCCTGCCATTTTTTTGCTTCGGTCGTCGGCGCTTTGGCATAGCCATATCCCGGAAGGTCAACCAGATAAAGCACATCATCAAGATTAAAATAATTTAGCTGCTGAGTTCTTCCCGGCGTTGAAGATGTTTTAGCCATATTTTTATTATTAAACAATGCATTAATAAGCGTTGACTTACCGACATTTGAACGTCCGACAAAAGCAATCTCTTTTTTATCATCAGCCGGCAACTGTGAAAGATCGGCAACGCTTAACAAAAAACGAGCCGGCCGTGCAAAAAGTTTATTGCCTTTTTCCAAAGTTTCTTTATCAAATATAGGGGCGTGTTTCATCAATTAACTCCATATTTGCGCATAATAGCTCTTTGTTGCAAAATAGACAATACATTGCTCAAAGTCCAATATATAACCAAGCCGGAAGCAAAATGTCCCAACATAAATGTAAATATAACAGGCATTAAAGCAAACATTCTCGCTTGATCTTTATTAGCCGGAGCGGGATTAAGTTTCTGTTGAATCCACATGGTAAGCCCCATCAAAATCGGCCAAACCCCAATATCAATCAATCCGGGAAGCGGAATGTGCGACCAAGTTGAAATCGTCAACGGATCAGGTGCCGACAGGTCTTTAATCCAACCAATAAATGGCGCATGCCTAATTTCAATAGAGATATTTAAAACCTTGTACAATGAAAAGAAAACCGGAATTTGTATAAACAAAGGCAGACATCCCGATGCCGGATTAATTTTTTCTCGGCGATACAAATCCATCGTTGCTTGTTGCAAAAGCATTTTATTATTTTTATATTTCTCCTGCAATTCCATAATCTTAGGCTGAACTTTTTTCATCTTCGTCATGCTTTCGTAAGATTTATTAGCAACCGGAAACATAATCAAACGAAGCAATGCCGCAAACAACAAGATTGCCCAGCCCATATTGCCGATAAAGCCATATAAAAACGTGAGGATATAAAAGAAAGGCTTTGTCAAGAAATAATACCATCCGAAATCAACGGCCAAATCAAGCTTTTGAATATGTTCTTCATCCGTATAGCGATCCAAAAGCTTAATTTCTTTTGCGCCGGCAAAAAAGTGTACCTGTGTTGATGCTGCTGCACCAGAGGCAATAGTCAATGGAGTGCTGCGAAAATCAACCTGATAAGTTTCATTACCATTGTTAGAAAATTTTAAGGTGTTTTCCGCGCCGTTGTTAAAGATAAAAGCCGTAAACCAATATCGATCCGAAAAACCGGCCCAGCCTTCCGACAGCTCAAAACTTTCCGGCTTATCTTCTTTTATATCTTTATATTTAAATTCCTCCAAATCGCCATCAATTACACTGCTTATCCCCTCGTGCACCACGGCGCTGCGGTTGGCGCTATCCGGGTTATAAGTCCGGCTGACAAGTCCGTACGGGTACAAAACAACCGGATTGTTCGTATTGTTTTCAACCGTTTGGGTGATGGTAAAAAGATAGTGTTCATCAACGCTTACTGTCCGAACAAATTTCAACCCTTGTCCGTTATCCCATTCAAAAGTCAAAGGTGCTTGAGGCGTCAATTCTTTGCCGCGAACTTTCCATAAAGTCTCAGAGTTCGGTAATTTAAGATTTGCATCATTACTTAACCAACCAAGTTCGGCAAAATAAGGCGTTTCGGATCCGGCAGGTGCCAAAAGTTCAACATCGGGACTGTTGGCTTCAAGTGTTTGTTTATACTTAGTCAAATTAAGATAATCAAAACGAGCGCCTTTTAGACGTATACTGCCGTTTAAGCTAGGTGTTTTAACCGGAATCCTTGTCTCTTGTTTAACAATTTCTGCCGGCGTTTTCTTTTCAGGTTGAGCCTCTGTTGATGGTTCAGATTTTTCAATGAAAGAAATTTCGGGTGCAACCGATACAGAGTCAGCATTACGATCAACCATTTGTTGTGTAGGCATAAAATAGTTAACAACAAAAATAATCAAAATAGACAGTAAAACCGCCAAATACAAACCCTTTGTTTCTTCTTTCACTTTTATAAAACTCCTAAAAAACGTCTAGCATTGTTTCTTGTTGTAATATAGATTTTTTCTAAACGCAAGCACATTAAACCAAAAAGCCCGTACCTTGTTGATGAAAAAACATTTTTTATCACCGCTTATTTTTTCTTTTTTGGCGGCACCGGATCATAACCGGATCCGCCCCACGGATGGCAGCGCAAAATCCGCCGCACACCGAGACACACTCCTTTAAAAACACCGTGGATTTTGATAGCTTCAATCATATATTGCGAACAAGTCGGCCGATAACGGCAGCACCCCGGGCAAAAAGGTGATATAAATTTTTGGTATATCTGAACAATTCCGATTAAAAATCTTTTCATAATCAGCCCGAACTTTTATTTTTATGCCGGAGAAGTTGCCGCAGAATTGTCGGAAACATTTGCTTGAGTATTTTGTTGGTTTTTCTGCTCCATAAGCAATGTATTAGTTTTTTTTAATGCCCATTTCATATCGCTTTTCAAAACCTTAAATGGGCAATCCGCCGTATTATAACGTCCGACAAGCACATATTCAACGTTTGGCAGTCCAAATGCCGGAAAAATTGCCTGAGCAGCAGCGCGTAAGCGGCGCTTCGTGCGGTTTCGCACATGTGCTTTACCGATTTTTTTTGTGACTGTATAACCGATTTTGAATGGTACGGGGTCTTTAGATAAACTTGGAGCCGCCTGCAAGATAACCGTTGATACAATCATACGGATACCTTTGGCGACTCTCAAAAAGTCTTTTCTTTTTTTTAAGACTAAAATTTTATCCATTGTCGTACTTAAGCTTATAACAACTTAAGCTGAAAGTTTTTTACGGCCTCTCAAACGACGGGCAGCTAAAACTTTACGTCCGCCGGCGGTAGCCATGCGTGTACGAAAACCGTGGCGGCGTGCTCTGACGAGTTTGCTGGGTTGATATGTTCTTTTCATATTAAATCTCCGGTTAATTATTGATTATTTAAAGCTTTTTTATTTTTAAAAAGCTCTCGGGTTCACCCTGCTTATACTGATTATTTTTTTTAAAGTCAAGCACTATTGCAATTGTCTTGATATAAAAGGCAATTGCCGATTACTGCAACATGTCCGGATTTTAACGCTGATTTGAGGCTGTTTTGCGAGATGCTTGTTGTTTATTATGTTCATTGATAACGTTATGATTTTGCGGATTTTGGCGCTTAATAGTGACAACCACATCCAATAAATAAGCGATACTGTCTTTCAGGCGTTGATTTAATTTCTTTTTATTTTGTTCATTTTTCAATTCACCTGTATTTTCTTGAGCTTCTTCCGCTTTAATCTGCGCCGTTTTTATCCGCATTTTCTTTATGCTGCCGGCAAAATCCGTCTGGCTTGTGCATTTTTCGCGTTCCTGCTCCCGTTTTCTTTCTTCTTCTCTATATACCGAGCCGCCCTCTTTGAACATATCGTATACTTTCAAGCCGTCACCTACAATCGCTTGATCAAAACACGTCCGACGCCGTTGATCCATCTCATTGTTGTAGGGCTGATAATCTTCCCGATATAATTCCCGAAAATCCTGCCACTTCACATCGTCTTTCGGTATCTCAAAAAATGTCCCGTCTTCAAACACCATCATTGTCATCAAATGCGGGTTTTGTTCTTTGGTTATCATCGTCTCAAAGCCGTCTGCTTCTTTTTCTGCCGGTTTCATCGCCGTTTCCAAGCCATATTCCCGTGTCATCTTCTGCCCCTCTGGCTGCACAAACACTTCCACAAACGCAAACTTTCCGCTCACCCGATTGTTAAATTTCATCCCGCTGAAACGCAGCGCCTCTTCAAAACTTGTCGTTCCGTAAGTCAACATTCGCCCCTCGTCCTGATTAAAACGATTGTTCTGATGTGCCTCTTTCCCATAACTTCGTGCCGAAAACACAAACCTCTCTTCCCCGAACTTGGTCTTTAACCGGCGCAAATAATCATCGCTGATGCGGTTCTCAAAAGCTTTTTGGATCATCTCTTCCCGAAAGAATATTGACTGCAAAAGAATATCTGATAGATTGGGTGTATAAAAATACTAGCGGAGTATGAGACATGGACAAAGAGAAAGCGATAGCAAAGGCGGAGGCGTTCAAAGATGATTGGGAGATAGACCGATTGGAGGGAACGGCGTATCATAAGCCGACGGGTTTTAAATTAAGTTTGGGGGCGGTATGGCGAGATGAGAAAGGCGAGCGTCAATTTGAAGTGCTGCATTGGTATGAGAAGAACATTCCCGGGCCAAACAGGATATGAAAGAAGTAAACAGACTATTGAAAGAGTTTGGCATATTGTATGAAGCCGGATATATGCCGCCGTTAACCAAGGAGGAACAGGAAGAAGAATATCGCAAAATTGACGAGGCGGAAGAAAAGGTACGCAAAGAGTTTCAAGCGCGCGTAGCGGCGGAAGAAGAATGGCGTCGCACGCATCCGGAAGAATTTCAAAAACAGATAGAAGAAAACCTAAAAGCCGCCCGCAAACGTAAGGCGCAATGGTACATAGATTACGATTTGCCCGTGCCGGACAAGTTCAAAGACCTTGGTCGTTAAATCGCACGGAGTTTAGGGCACACAAAATCAAACATATAATTAAATTTCTTTTGTAATATCGCCGTGCGTTAACACGGCGATATACACATATATTATAATGCATAGAATAAGTTAATGGTGCTTTTGAATAAAATTTTAACTGAAAGAGTCATCAAGATCAATTTCAGAGTCATCATTTGCAGTAGCTCCTGTTGCGTAATTAACAATAGAACCGGCAGCAGCTAAAACGGCCAGACCAAAAGCCAGACCGGCAAACCATGCCCATTTTACTTTGCCGAAAATAGCCTGAAAAGCCAGAGCAATTAAACCAAAACCACCAATAACAAAAACAATGATTTTAACAGCCTTAAAAACATCTACGGCTTTTGTTTTTGCATGGAACATAACATCATCAGCACTTGCCATATCAATAAAAGACAGAGCAAACATCAGAGCAAAAGCAAGTATGATAAAAATATTATTTTTTAAAAAGTTCATCGTTCTCTCCTTAAAATTGTAAAAATTTTATACGTATAGTTCAAAACCATCCGTACGCACGTCATTCTAAACCGTTTTTTTTTTTTTGCAATTTTAAAGAGTCTTTTGGGGATAACTTACAATTTATTGTTATACCACGAGCCGACAACGTCCTCACACCTCGTCATCCCACGAGGATACGTTAATTTCACACTCTCGTCACCCCACGAGGATATGTTAATTTCACACTCTCGTCACCCCACGAGGATACGTTAGTATCCGAGTTTAGGGGTCTCTTCCTTTTTTCTCTGTCATGCCTCCGAGGTGTTGGAACAACACCGAGGATAAGGCATCTCATCCCATACGTGCAACAGACGCCTAACCTCGAGTGCTTACGCACTCTCAAGGCGTGACGGGGAGGGGAGCGCGCGGCGGCGTGATAGAAAGGAAAATGCGACAGCCGCCTTGTATCTTTATCAAGCTAAAATTATGCCAAACCTTTTAATCTGTTGCGAATGTCTTCAGGGATACGTATCGGGCGTTTTTTTGCCAGACTGACATACACAACCTGCACGTCAAGCGTTGCCAAAATTTCATCACCGCGGCAGATTTCCTGATGCATGACCGCCGAAGCACCTTTGTCTTCGGTTAAAGTGCAGCTGACGGTTAAAAAGTCATCCAACTTGGCTGACGCGCGATAATCAATTTCCAAATGGCGGACAACAAAGCCGCACATATCGCCTTCAAGCGCATTGTTTTGCGGCGCGGCGCCGATATGACGCAAAAATTCGGTACGCGCCCGCTCGGCAAATTTTAAATAATTGGCGTAATACACAATGCCGCCGGCGTCGGTGTCTTCATAATAAATCCGCACCGGAAAAACAAAAGTTGCACCATACATTTTGCCTTGCGGCGGGGTAATGTCATAAGTCATTTTCGTTACTTTCATTTTCTATGTTTGCCAACAAATCAAACTGTTGGTCGTCACGTTTGATTTTAGAACGGGAAATCCCCATGTATTTGCAACCCAAATCCGAAATCACACGGCCGCGCGGGGTACGCTGAATAAAGCCCAGTTTTAACAAAAATGGTTCAATGACTTCTTCTATCGTGTCGCGTTCTTCTGACAAAGCCGCCGCCAAAGTGTCGGCACCAACCGGACCGCCGCCGTAATTAACGGCAATGCATTTTAAATAACGCCGGTCAAAGGCATCCAGTCCGTAATTGTCAACATCCAACCGGCGCAAAGCCGTATCGGCGATTTTGTTGTCAATCTCGTGGCCGCCGGCGACCGCCCCAAAATCACGCACGCGGCGCAACAAACGGCCGGCAACGCGCGGTGTGCCGCGGGAGCGTTTGGCAATTTCCAACGCACCGTTTTCGGATATCGGCATATCAAGCAAGCGCGCGCCGCGCAGCACGATTTGTTTTAACTCATCATGATTGTAAAAATCCAGACGCAGCGGAATGCCGAAACGTTCGCGCAAAGGCGTAGACAGCAAGCCGGAACGGGTGGTCGCACCCACCAGCGTGAAAGGCTGCAAGTCTATGCGCACCGAGCGGGCGGAAGGACCTTCGCCGATAATCAAATCAAGCTGGAAATCTTCCATCGCCGAATACAGCACTTCTTCAATGGCCGGATTAAGACGGTGGATTTCATCAATAAACAACACGTCATTTGGCTCAAGATTAGTCAAAATCGCTGCCAGATCGCCTGATTTGGTAATCATCGGCGCCGAAGTGGCGCGAAAACCGACGCCCAATTCTTTGGCGATAATGGAGGCTAACGTTGTTTTGCCTAATCCCGGAGGGCCGAAAAGCAAAACATGATCCAACGCCTCGTGGCGTTGTTTGGCCGCCTCAATAAAAACTTTTAAGTTTTGGCAGACCGCCGTTTGCCCGACAAAATCCGCCAAAGATTCCGGACGGGTGTTAACCGGCGCATTGATATTGGCGGGCTGCTCGTCTTCGGGCTGACGGTGCGGGCTGACTATTCTTTCTTTTTCCATGGCTTAAAAATCCTTTCGGGCAAATTCTTTTAACGATAGCCTGATGAGTTCAGAAACGGATTTATCGGCGTTTTCGGCGTAAATCTTGGATACGGTATGATATGCCTCAAGCCGTTGATAACCCAAATTGACCAATGCCGAAATCACATCTTCTGCCGTGTTGTTTTCAACAGGCTCTGCTGCTTGAGGTGCTACTGCCGCACCGTCTGAAACATCTGCCAATGATACATCAGCGCCGGGAATAAGCACTATTTTATCTTTCAACTCGGTTACCAGGCGCGCCGCCAGTTTCGGTCCGACGCCGGACGCACGCAGAAAAGAGTTTTTGTCTTGTGCGGATACGGCTTGCGCCAACTGCGCCGGCGAAAGCGCCGATAAAATACTCAAACAAACCTTGGCGCCGACACCTTGTACTTTGGTTAAAGTATTAAACCATTCTTTTTCCCAAGCGTCATAAAAACCGTACAAAGAAATACTGTCTTCACGCACAACCGTTTCAATCAAAAGCGAAATTTCCGCGCCTTTGACCAATTTTCCCAAAGTCCGTGATGAAGCTGACACCAGATAGCCGACGCCGCCGACATCAACAATGCAACTGTCTTCATAAACGCTGTCAACAAAACCCCGCAGTTTTGCAATCATTTTTTACCCTCTTATTAAATTTTCTTATTTGACGATATACGATTATCATTATTCTATCAAGATTTTTTATCAACCTTTGCAAGGTTTGCAGCCAAAAATCAGCCGCCCCTCTTTTTTTAAGTTTTTTACGGATTATATTTTGAAAATCTTGTTTAGGTTTTCATTTAAGGAGCAACGCATGAAAAAATTTATTCCCCTTTGTCTGGCAACGGTTTTAACCGCAACTTCTGTTGATGCCAAAAGCCTCGGTACGGATTATGACATGTTTAAATATTGGCTTAACAAAAATTACGGCTTTGATTACGGCATTGATGTCAGCATAATGCCCCAGCGCGGCGCACCAAGCGGCAAATACAACGCCGTGCAAACATACATTTCGCCTTATTTTACATGGACAAACTTCAAAAACGCATACGGCATCGGCGCTTTGAACGCATCATACAATATCGTTCGCTACGGCAACCACGATGCTTCTGATGTCGGCAGCCGCATGGGCGTGGTAACGGAAATCAACGATGCCGATGACAACGCTAATGAATTTACGGAATTTTATTATTCCTGGCAGCTTGGCGGAAAATGGAATTGGCTTACCTTAAACGCCGGACAATTTCCGATTTATAACTTTGACGGTGCTGCTTATGACTCTAATCAGCAGGTTAATTTTATCAACTATGCCTTATCGCAAAACGCTTCGTCAACTTATGCCACCGCCGGCGTTGGTGCGTTTATCGGAATTGCGCCGGAAAAAAGCGATTGGAGCTTTGCAATTGGCGCGCAGGACGCCTCAAACATTGATGCAACGAGCATTCGCCTCAACCGTTTGCACGACAAACATTTCACGACTTTTGCCCAAGTCCAGTACGCGCCGACCAACAAGCTCGGCAGTGCCGAATTTTCAGTCCTTGTTTATAATCAGCCGGGCGTTAAACTTCAACCGCAGACAACCAACGGATGGTCAATCAATTTGTCACAAAACATTGGCAAAAAATGGAATGTTTTCGGACGCATCAACGGCGTATCGGGACATATGGATACAATTGAACAATCGTGGGCGGCGGGCGTGGTATGGCTTAATCCGCTTGAACGCAACGATTTAGACCAAATCGGCTTGGCTTATGCCTACAATAAAATCAACGAAGAAGCAGTCGGCGAAAAGTTGGAACACGATGCCGAACAGGTGGTAGAAGCTTATTGGGCGTGGGGCATTTCCAAATGGGCAACCGTCACGCCGGACGTGCAATTTTACATCAATCCGGCGCTTAAAGCAAAATCAGATTATGGAACCGTTGTTTCGCTCCGGCTCACTTTGTTTTTATAAAATTAATCGCGGCTGAAAGCTTTTGCCAAATTGCTTTTAACCGGCATTGGAACTATATTGCGAACAAAAACAGGCGCCGGTTTTTGTTGGAAGCTATCGGCAGAATTAATCTTTCCTTCGGCTATCATGGGAACAACAAAATCTTTTTCAAGACTTTCCTCAAGCTTCTCTCTATATTGTTTCATGACTTTAGCCGCGCCGACGATTTGACTTATCGGTACATTATAGGTGCTCTCATTATTAAAACCCCCAACACGGATTTTACCCTCTTTTACGGTATCAATACACGTTACACAGTGCTCACCGCTTGATGTGTTCCTGCGAGAATATACGGTTATAATGTCGCCGGGTTCCAATGTTTTGATAAATTCTTTGAAGTTTTTATCTTTACGATCGGCATAATTTTCTCCCAATGTTTCCTTAAAATAACGGCGCATACTTGGGCAGGAAACATTCGGATGACCACCAAAATTATATTCGACAGCCGTTTTGGCAGGATTGGGCAAAATTTGGTTTAAAACGCTATCATTACATTCAATCTGAACCAACATGGCTCCGGCAACACAATAGTTTTCTCCGCCGAAAAAACCGCCTTCGGGATATACTTTATGAAAAATGCTTCTGACAGCCTGTCTTCTTCCGCCTCTTTTTTTTGCCAAACGAATTTCCTTTTGCAAGCTGTCAATATTATGAATTATTTGATTTTGTAGATTCGTGCTCTTAATTTCAACAATTTCATTGATACTTTGCAACGTTTGTTTCCTTAAAGCCGTAATCATTTCATCACGGGGCATAAAAGAACGGTTGGAACTTGCCGATGCCGTTGATTTATCCCGTAACGGAAATAAAGTTACGGCGCCTAAAGCTGAAATTGTCAGCAAACGCTTTAGTGTGTGTTTTATTTTAAATAATTTCCGACGAATTTTTAATATGCTTATTTTACTCCTTTTGTTTAATACGTGTTTTTTCATTTTTTGCCTCTTACCTGAATATACAACTTTCCCGCGAGCATATATAGAAACATTTTTCTGAATATGCAAGATATTTTTACATTTAATTTTACATTAATGTATTAATTTTAAGTAAAAAAATCAGCTTTGAAGCATAATTTAATGTCTACATCTTATGGTTTAGTATGCTTCTGGATTAAACCCATATGGATTATGTTTGAAACCTTTGGTAATTTAGGTTTTATCGCGATAATCAATTTGCACCGTTTTTACTTGTACCGGAGGCGTGATTTTCTTCACATTTAGGTCATTTAAAGCCAAATCCTTATAAACGCCCGATGCATTATATCTGCCGGAAACCATTGCCATGTAATTGTACATATCCATGTCTTTTTCCAGCCTTTGCGCCAACACATCCCGATACTGCTCGATAACTTTGGCGGCCCCGACAATTTTGCTAATCGGAACATTATAGGTGCTTTCATTATTAAAACCGCTAACCCGAACTTTGCCATCTTTTACCGGGCCGACACAAGTTACGCAATGTTCGCCGCTTGTTGTATTTCGAGAAGAGCGAACTGTAATGATATCTCCGGCTTCCAAAGTTTTAATAAACTCATTAAAGTTGCTATCACCGCGCTCGGCATAGTTTTTTCCCAAAGTATTCTGGAAAAATTCACGCATATACGGACATGATACATTCGGATGGCTGCCAAAATTATAATCAGCAGCGGTTTTGGCAGGATCCGGCAAAATTTGGTTTAAGATACTGTCATTGCATTCAATTTGGGCATACATTGCGCCGGCAACGCAATAGTTCAGGTTTCCGGGCAAGCCGCCGCGATTATATACTTTGCTAAAGATGTTTCTAACGACTTGGTTGCGTTTGCCTTTTCTTTTGGCGGTTTTAATATCTTGTTGCAAATCCGTAATATTAGAAACAATAGAATCTTGTAATTCCGAAGTCCTTGTATTGACAATTTCATCAATGGTTTGTTGACGGTTTCTTTCCAAAACTTCCACTTTATCTCCGGCTTTAACGACCTCGCCAAACAAAGTTGCACTTGCTTCTTTGGCCGGCAAAAGAGTTGTCACGCCAAGCACCGAAAGTGTTAAAATACGGCGCAAATCTTGCCCAAACCGCGCACATTTTTGGCGAAGTTTTTCTGAAAACGGCCGATGCGTCAGATGTCGCACTTTTCTTTCTGTCTTTTGCTGTTTTTGTCCAGATCTTATTTTTTTGATACGATCTAATAAATTTTCTCCAACCATGACAACCTCTTAGTCAACATTTATCCTCTTAGACATAATATAACATATTTTCTCTAAAAAGTACAAGATTTTTTTATGTCTAACTTGATATTTTTGCTTTACAATCAATAAGAAATAAGCTTAATAGTAATAAGTTATTTTTAACAGGAAAATATTAATGAAAAATTTATTTAAAGTTTTTGGAATTTTTGGTTTGCCTTTAGCGCTGTGCTGTTGCCAAAGTTCGCAAGAAAAAGCCATTGTGCCTGCCATTGTTCCCAGCACTCAAAAAGCAACCATCATAAAATCAAGCGATCTTGATATTATCGGTGCGGTGGAACCTATATATTTTTTGCCGATGAAATCGGCTTTTGAAGCCAGAATCGATACCGGGGCAACAACATCTTCAATTGATGCCGATGAAATTGTCGAATTTGAACGTGACGGTGAAAAATGGGTGTCTTTTAAAGTTATCAACCGACGCAGCGGCGAAACACACACCTTTGAAAAACCTATTTTAGAAAACCTGACTATTAAACGGATTGATCACGAAGAACATCGGATTAAGGTTTCCATGAATGTACAGTTCGGTGGAAAAAAGTTTGCTTCGGATTTTACGCTTGCTAAGCGCGATAAGTTTTCGTACCAAGCTCTTGTCGGTCGCAGCCTTTTAACCGGACGCGCCATCGTTGATACTTCCCTTTCACACACGTTGAAATAAAACTCGATTTTGTTTGAGGCTTAAAGCTTATGAAAAATTTATTTACAGTACGCAAAATTTTAAGTTTATGCTTGTGCTTTTCTATTTTGTTTGCCATATACAGCGCTTATTATAAAATTAAATATTGGGGGTTTGACCTTTCACCTAATCGAACGGCAAACGTTTGGAACATTGATGCCCACATATCCTTTAAGCCGACTGGTGAACCCATACAGATTTCTTTAGGGATTCCGGTTTCTCCGACTGAATTTAAAATTCTTAATGAAGATGTTATTGCCAAAGGCTACCAAAGCTCTAAAGACACAGAACAAGGGCGGATTAACCTAACTTCACCGGCGCAAACGCTTAATCAAGATATCTATTACAGGTTGACCATTTACGATAATGAAGGCGGACGCGGAAAACTGGTAGATAATGAAGTTCAACCTCCTAAAAAACCCGTTTACGATGAGCAACAGCAACAAGCCGTTAACACCATTTTAGCCGATGCTGAAAATTTTGAAGGCGGGTGGCCGCAAAAGATTATCGGCATTTTTAATCAAGAACCTTTAAATCCAACCCTTTCTGCTTTTCTTCCGGTTAAAATTTCTGAAAGGCAGCGTGTTCAGCTTATGATTGATTTGCTTGCCGTTAAAGGCATACCTGCCAGAATGGCTCGCGGTGTACGCTTAGAAGAGGGCAAACAAGCCGCAGAGGCTGATTTGATGCTTGAGGCGTATGACGGTTACAAATGGCGCTTGTATGATATTCATACCGGAAAAGCCGGCTTACCTAAAAACTTTATTGTTTTTCAGCGCGGTGGAAAATCACTTTTGGATGTTCAAGGCGGGGTTGATTCCAAAGTTCGTTTCTCGGTATTAAAATCGGTCACTTCTTCTTTTAAATTGGCAAGCCACCGTGCTTCAAATAATTACAGCAAGATGTTTGATTATTCCATATACGGCCTGCCGCTTTTAGAACAAAACACTCTTAAATGGCTGATGGTTTTTCCGCTCGGCATTTTGGTTGTGGCCTTAATGCGCAATGTCGTCGGGATTCCCACCATGGGCACATTTACCCCGATGCTGATTGCCATGTCTTTGGTAAAAACCGGTTTTTGGCCCGGATTTGTTTGTTTTTCCGTGATTATCGCCATCGGATTGTTGTTGCGCGCTATTCTTTCAAAACTTAATCTTTTGCTGGTACCTCGAATTTCAGCCGTCGTTATTTTTGTTATTTTGATTATGCAGTTTATGACGATTATCGGCTATCGCTTGGAGTGGCAAATTGCGTCTTCTGCGGTGTTTTTCCCCATCATTATTACGGCTTGGATTATTGAGCGAGCTTCCATTACTTGGGAAGAAGACGGCGCGAGCAATGCCACAAAAGAAATTATTTACAGCATGATAACGGCTATTGCCACATATTTTGTTATCAGCAATGAAAGCGTCCGCCACATCACTTTTGCTTTTGATGAAATCAATTTGGTGATTTTGTTTATCGTAATGCTTTTAGGGACTTATACCGGATATCGTTTGACCGAGCTTAAACGTTTTACGCCGTTGGCAAAAAAATCTTAAAGCAAAGAGGCAAAAACAATGTGGAACTGGTTTGAAAAATTCTGCTCTCCCCAAGCGCTTAAAGCACAAGGCGTTTTGGGCATGAATGCCCGCAACTATAAGATTATTGCAAAAAACAATAACCGGCGGCAATATCCGTTGGTGGATGATAAGGTACAAACCAAAACTCTGGCAGCCAAAGCAGGCATTAACACGCCGCATCTTATCGGTGTGATAGAATATCAATATCAAGTTAAAGATTTTATTCATATCGTTAAAGATTATCCGCAGTTTGTGATTAAACCGGCACATGGTAGCGGCGGCAAAGGCGTTTTGGTTATTAAGCACTGGGATGATGACTGCTTTGTGACCGCATCTGAAAAGGTGTTGACATTTAAAGATGTTTATCAACACATTTCCAACACATTAAGCGGCTTGTTTAGCTTGGGCGGGCAATATGATGTGGCGGTTATTGAAGAAATGGTTGATTTTAGCGACAGGTTTAAGGATTTTAGTTATCAAGGTGTGCCGGATGTGCGGATTATTGTTTACAAAGGTTATCCGGCTATGTCTATGATGCGTTTGGCAACTGCAGAATCTGCCGGAAGGGCAAATTTGCACCAAGGTGCCGTGGGGGTTGGGCTGGATATATTTACCGGCAAAACCTTAAACGCCGTAATGCATAATATGCCGATTTTCGAGCACCCGGATACGCATGCCGATCTTAGAAAATTGGAAGTTCCACTATGGCGCGAACATTTGATTATCGGCGCAAAATCATATGAAATGACGGGGCTTGGGTATCTGGGTGCCGATATTGTTTTGGATAAAAACAAAGGGCCGATGATGTTGGAGCTTAATGCCAGACCTGGGCTTGCCATTCAAATCGCCAACGGTCGCGGTCTGATGGATGTAATTAAAAAAATTGATAAAACTTATCCCAAAGGTCTGACACCGGAAGAAAGAGTGGACTTTCTCTTGAATCAGACGCAAGCAAATCCTAAATAACATATAGAAATTTTTTATCACTTAAAATTAAGGATAACATCATGTCAGAACTTTTAGAAAAAACAGAAACAAAAAATTTGGAAAAAACGCAAACAAAACATATTGCTGCCGAAGAAAAAAAACAAATCGGCATTAGCGATACAAGGGCCAAAAAAATCAAACATTCCTATCAGGTTAAAGACCCCGAAAATGCTTTAGTCTTAAAACTTAAAAACGGCGATGTCGTGATTGAAATGTATCCGGATGCGGCACCCAACCATGTTAAAAGAATAAAAGAACTGGTGCGCAACGGCTTTTATAATGGCTTAAAATTTCACCGCGTGATTGATGGTTTTATGGCGCAAACCGGCTGTCCGCTCGGAACAGGCACCGGCGGCAGCGGACAAAAGCTCAAAGCCGAGTTTAACCGTATCCCGCACAAACGCGGCACGGTTTCCATGGCTCGCGCTTGGGATGTAGATTCTGCCGATAGCCAGTTTTTTATTTGCTATGCCGATTGTCCGTGGCTTAATGGTCAGTACACGGTGTGGGGTGAAGTTACTTCCGGTATGGAGTTTGTCGATGCCATTAAAAAAGGCGATGGCGAAAACGGTATTGTGGCGAACCCTGATGAAATTATCAGCATGGCTGTCGTGGCTGATTTATAAGTCTCGTAAGTTTTTTATGCTGTCAGGTTTAATAGACTTTTTTTATCGCTGAAATTTTTAATATGCATAAGAATGGCAGTTTTTCAGCTTTAGTTATCTCAATGTGTATTACCTGAACCTTATTGACACCGCGTTTGAAAACGCATCGTTATTCGCTTTGAAGATTAATAATTAAAAACTTAAAAACCCCGCTCTTGTTAAAAAAGCGGGGTTAAAATTTACTTTTTGGCGGCAATCACTTTTAGTGCATCTTCCAAAGTTATGTCTTTGTCGCGCAAATCTTTCGGCAGGGCATAATTGGTTTTGCCGCACTTTAAATACGGTCCGTAACGGCCGGCGCTCAAATAAATTTCATTGCCGTCTTTGGGGTTTTTGCCTAAAGACTTGGCTTCCGGTTTGGCTGTCACATTTTGCAACAATTCCGCCGCACGTTCGGCGGTGATATTAAAAATATTATCTGCACCCGTTAATGAACGTGATTTTGTACCTTGTTTGATATAAGGACCAAATTTACCGATGTTAACCTCAATGCCGTTGCCCAAATCTTTCGGCAAACTGATTAACACAACCGCTTGCTCAAAAGTCAACTCTTCGGGTTTAAGATTTTTCGGCAGCGCCATGCGTTTGGGTTTTTCGGTGGTAGCGGTGGCGTCTTCACCCCATTGTACATACCAACCGTAAGGACCTTTTTTCAAATATACATTGAGTGTTTTGTATTCGCCCAATTTTTTATCTTCAGGTTTTTCCGGCTTTGGCGCATCAAGGCTTTGCGCTTCTTCGTCCTTAACGTCGGTTAAGGGTTTGGTGTATTTGCACTCCGGATAATTGGAACAGCCCAAAAAGGCGCCGAACTTTCCGAGCTTGACGCTCAAATGCCCTTTGCCGCATTCCGGACACAACCTCGGGTCAGAGCCATCGGCTTTCGGCGGGAAAAGATGGTATGACAAAACTTCATCAATTTTACTGATAACGTCTTTAACTTGCAACGGTTGAACGGAATCAACATTCTTAATAAATTTTGCCCAAAAGCCGGACAACAATTTTTTCCAGTCCATTTCGCCGGCGGAAACATCATCTAAAAATTCTTCCAACTGCGCGGTAAAATCATATTCCACATATTTTTTGAAATAATTTTCCAAAAAGACCGTTACAATCCGCCCGCGGTCTTCGGGAATAAAGCGCAGCTTTTCCACTCGAACGTATTTGCGCTCCTGCAAAACGGCGATAATTGTGGCATAAGTGGAAGGCCGTCCGATACCCAATTCTTCCAATTTTTTGACCAAGCTTGCCTCGGTAAACCGTGGCGGCGGCGTGGTAAAATGCTGTTCGGGCTTAATCTCGCCCTTGTCAACATTTTCGCCTTCGTTGACGTTGGGCAAAATCCGGTTGTCATCGTCTTCTTCACTGTCGTCCTTGCTTTCTTGATATAATTTCAAGAAACCGTCAAAGGCGATAACTTGCCCGTTGGCGCGCAGCAAAATCTGCTTATCGGCGGATTCCGAATCAATCGTTACACGGTCCAAAACTGCCGGATTCATCTGGCAGGCAACCGTGCGCTTCCAAATAAGTTCATAAAGTTTGTGTGCGTCCGCATCAAGTTTGATTTCCATTTTCTTGGGCGTGTTCATCACATCGGACGGACGAATCGCCTCATGCGCTTCTTGTGCGTTTTTGGATTTTGTTTTATATTCTTTGGCAACTTTGGGCAGATAAGCCTCGCCGAAATATTTTAAAATCGCCTCGCGGCAGGCGCTAATCGCCTCTTTGGAAAGATTGACCGCGTCGGTACGCATATAGGTGATATAACCGTCTTCATAAAGTTTTTGCGCCACCTGCATGGTCTTTTTGGCTGAAAAACGCAGTTTGCGCGCTGCCTCTTGCTGTAAGGTGGAAGTGGTAAACGGCGGTGCCGGATAACGGTTGGCTTTTTTGCGCTCAACGGAAGAAATGTGGAAAGTTTGTGCCTCAATTTTAGTTTTAGCCGCCATGGCTTTTTCTTCAGTATTGAGGTCAAATTTTTCCAGTTTTTTGCCGTCCAGATTAATCAAATGCGATGGAATGAGCGCTTTTTCTGAAGTAAGCAAATCAACATCAATCGTCCAATATTCTTCCGGCTTAAACTTTTCAATTTCTGTTTCGCGGTCGCAAATGAGCCGCAGCGCCACCGACTGTACCCGTCCGGCGGATTTTGATCCCGGAAGTTTGCGCCACAATACCGGCGATAACGTAAACCCTACAAGATAATCAAGTGCGCGCCGCGCCATATATGCCGAAACCAAATTGTCATCAATTTGCCGCGGGTTTTTGATAGCCTCGGTCACTGCCGATTTGGTGATTTCATGAAACACCACGCGTTCAATCTTTTTGCCGGCAATTTTTTTACGCGCCGTCAATTCTTCCAAAATATGCCAGGCAATCGCTTCTCCTTCTCTATCCGGGTCGGAGGCCAGAATAATGGTATCACAGTCTTTTAAAGCGGCAATAATGTCGTTTAAGCGCTTTTTGCCACCGGAGCTTAATTCCCAAGTCATGTCAAAATCATGATCGGGATTGACCGAACCGTCTTTACTCGGTAAATCGCGAATATGCCCGAAACTGGCGAGCACTTTATAGTCGCTGCCCAAATATTTATTGATTGTTTTGGCTTTGGCCGGAGATTCTACAATAACCAATTTCATCAGTTTTTCCTGTTCTTCTGGTTTTTCAAAAACAATGTGCTGCCGCCTGAACGCTCCACGATACCTTCAAGCTCCAGTTCGGTAATTTGCATCATGGTGCGTGCCGTGTCTTGTCCCGCAAGGCGGATAAGCTCGTCAATTTCAATGCCGGTTGCCGGAATCAAATCCGTCAAAGGCAAATCAGAAACAGCATCAGCCTTTTCGGTCTGAAGGGGAATATTGTCGCTTTTTTGCTCTTTGTCAAGAGGGTTTGCAAACAAATCAACCTCGGCAAAAGCTTTTATCTGCCGGTTTTGAGTAAAAGCCAGTGTGTTTAAGATATCTTCAGCGGATTCGGTTAAATATGCGCCGTCGCGAATAAGTTGATTGCAACCGGCAGAACGCCCCTCTAAAGGCGAACCGGGAACAGCGAAAATATCTTTGCCTTGTTCAAGCGCCATCCGCGCCGTAATTAACGAGCCGGAATTAAGCGAAGCTTCCACCACCAACGTACCGGCGCTCAAAGCCGAAACCAAGCGGTTGCGCCGCGGAAAATTAGCCGCCTGCGGCTGCGTGCCGAGTGCAAATTCGGAGACAACCGCGCCTTGCGCACAAATTTGTTCGTATAAGCCTTGGTTTTCTTTTGGATACGCCACATCAACGCCGGTACCCAAAACCGCAATGGTCGTGCCATGCTCTTTCTTGGCAAACAAAGCGCCTTTGTGCGCTGCAGCGTCTATGCCGCGCGCCATGCCCGAAACAACAATAATCTCGCTTTCGGTTAAATCATAAGCAATCTTGGAAGCAATTTTTCGCCCATTGACCGAGGCATTGCGTGCGCCGACAATGGAAACCATGGCGGGATAATTTAAAATATCCGTCCGCCCTCTAATATATATAACCGGCGGTGCATCGTTGAGTTGGTTAAAATTTTCGGGATAATTTTCATCGCCCTTGGCAATGATTTTGACTTGCAAACGAGCGGCTTTTTCCAACTCGTATTCAGCGCTTTTGCGTGAAAACAGCGCCTGTTTTGCCACAAGCGCTTTCAAACTTTCCGCCGCCGTGCCGTATTGTTCAAGCAATTTATAAAAACGAACCGGTCCGATACCGTCGGTGTTAATCAGCTGAATCCAATCAATCAGTTTATCTTCGGTCACGTTTATTTACTTCTTTTTTGTTTTATTCTGTTTTTTTGATGACGATTTTTTGAAATTTATTTTGGTCTCTTCGCCTTTCAAGAGCCTGATGATATTTCCACGGTGCTTAAAAATAACCAAAATAACGATAAGGGTGTAAAACAGCGTATAAACCTGCGGCAAAACAAAAAAGGATACAAACGGAATAACAACCGCCGCAGTTAAGGCCGACAAAGAAGAATAACGGAAAATCACAGCCATCAGCACCCAAACCAAAAGCGCGACCAAAGCAATCGGCCAATAAGTGACGAGCAAAAGCCCGAACGCCGAAGAAACGCCTTTGCCGCCTTTGAACTTGAGCCATACCGGGAACATATGCCCGATTACCCCGCACGAACCGGCGATTAAAGCGCCCAAAAGAGCGGTGGTTGCCGGCCAACCGAAGATAAAGCACAATTCATTCGGCACGACTTTAAGCGCAACAAATGCTGCAATAGCCGCTTTAAAAGCATCCAATAAAATAGTAACAAGCGCCAAAGATTTGCTGCCGGTCACCCGTAAGACGTTAGTGGCGCCGATGTTGCCCGAGCCGGATTTGCGGATATCGCCATAACCGGCAAGCTTAGCAAGCACCAAACCAAAGGGAATTGAACCCAAAAAATAACCGCCCAAAGCGCATAAAACAAAAATTAAAGAAAAACTCATGCCGGCCTCCTGTTATGATAAAAACACTTTTGCCACTATAAACACAAACTTTTCTTAATTTCAATCTTTTTATGAAATATGTCAAATGCGGCAGTTTTTAAATTTTCCAAAGGATAACAATGTTGGCTTGGGTTCCGTCGCCAAAATTTGTGCAGGTGGTATAAATATCATCAAGGGTCAAATCTTTCAAACATTTTTTATCCTCTGAACAATACATATCTCCATAAAGTGAATTCGAAACAGTTATAGGTAAGTCGCGAGATTCCAGCCAAAAAATATTATGGCTGTTTTCTTTGGCGATGGTCAAAATATTGCGGCATATTTCCAGATTTTGATCAGACCGTTTAATCAATTCCGAACGGAGTTCAATCAGAATGGTCGGATCGGCGGTAAAGCCGGTGCGGATATGAAGTTTTGTTCCAAAAACATCATGCAAATAATCGTTATTGTCAATCATTTCAGTTGGAATTTCGCCCATTTTCACAAAGATTGAAGTTAAATTCAGACCTTGTTCGGTAGACTTGCTAAAAGAACCATGGTAGCGCGCCACGGCATTAAAAACCGTATTAAGTTGCTCGGTTTGTTTGTTGAGTTTATACTTAAACATCGCTTTAGAGTAACCGGCAATCGCCCCGACACTCAAAACCCCAATAATCGCTAAAACACCTAACATCTCAACCATAGACCGCCCATTTTCACGCATAACTTTCTCCTAAAATTGCAAAAACACCTGTTTTCACGTCATTCTAAACCGTTTTT
>CALXZJ010000003.1 GCA_944393235.1 uncultured Alphaproteobacteria bacterium
CGGTGACCGCGGATGATGTTATTTTTAGTTTTAAAGCGTTAACGGAACAGGGTGCGCCGATTTATCGAGTTTATTACGGCGATGTTGAGCGGGTGGAAAAAATCGGAGAACGGCATGTGCGGTTTGTTTTTAAAAAAGGGAGTAATAATAAAGAATTGCCGCTTATTTTGTCGCAGCTTAAAATCTTTCCCAAAAAAGACTGGACGTATCGGGATTTTTCCAAGCCTTCACTGCAGGTTCCATTGGGCAGCGGTCCGTATGAAATCACGGATTTTGAGGCGGGAAAGTATATCGTTTTAAAACGGCGGCGTGATTATTGGGGAAATAATCTGCCGACACGGCGGGGATTTTATAATTTTGATGAAATCAGGCTGGATTATTATCAGGATACGACAGTTACTTTGCAAGCGTTGTTTTCCGGTAATATTGATGTGCGGGAGGAATATATCGCCAAAATCTGGGCAACGGGTTATGATAATGAACCGGTGCGACGCGGTAAAATAGTCAAGCATGCATTTGAGCACCACAATCCGGCGATATTGCAACATTTTGCTTTTAATTTGCGGCGGTCGAAGTTTCAAGATAAGCGGGTGCGCCGTGCCATAGATTTGGCTTTTAATTTTGAGTGGGCAAATGAAAAATTGTTTTATAAACAATATCAGCGCCTGTACAGTTACTTTACCAACAGCGGCATGGAAGCAACCGGACTTCCGGAGGGCAGAGAATTGGAAATTTTGGAAAAATACCGCAATCAGCTCGATGAAGCGGTGTTTACGGAAGAATTTAAACTTCCGGATAATTCAACGATTGAAAAAGTGCGGCAGAATTTAAGACAGGCAGTGCGGTTGTTAAATGAAGCCGGATATGATTTTGTAGACGGTAAAATGACGAATCTCAAAACCGGAGAGCCGCTCAAATTCGAAATTTTAAGCAATTCCGCCAATGGGTCAAGCTTTACCCGCGTGATGCTGCCGTTTATTGCCAATTTGAAAAAAATCGGGATTGAGGCGACATTCCGTAATTTGGAAATCAATATTTTTAAGAATCGGATTGATAATTTTGATTTTGATGTCGCCATTATGTCTTATGGCATGAGTGCGATGCCCGGCAATGAATTGAAAGAAATGTTCGGCAGCCGCGCGGCGGATGTTACCGGCAGTTATAACGTGATGGGCATTAAAAATCCGGTGGTTGATGCTTTAATCAACAACGTTGTACAAGCGCAAAATCGGGAAGATTTTGAAGCTTCTGTTAAAGCGTTGGATAGGGTTTTGTTGCACGAATATTATCTTATTTTTCAGTGGTATTCGCCATACAACAGGGTCGGATATGTCAATAAGTTCGGGATGCCTCAAAGCACTGTAAAAGCCGGTTTTCAACCTTTTACCTGGTGGTTGAAAGAAGAGGTTAAGCCATGAGAAATTATATTATTAAAAGACTTTTGTTGATACCTCTGACGCTGTTGGGCATTTTGACGGTTAATTTCGGAATAATTCAATTGTCTCCAGGCGGACCAGTGGAATATATGTTGGCAAAATATCAGGGAATGAACGTTGATAGCAAGGCGCAGTTTACGGCTGCCGCGCCGGCGCAACAATCTTCCGGTATGCAAAAATATCAAGGTGCGCAAGGCGTTCCCGATGATTTGGTCAAGGCGTTGGAAAAACAATTCGGGTTTGACAAGCCGTGGCCGGAGCGTTTTGGCAAGATGATAAAAGAATATGCCGTGTTTGATTTCGGCAAAAGTTATTATCGGGATAAAAGCGTGGGCGAACTGATTTGGGAGCGGATGCCGGTTTCGGTTTCTCTGGGGCTTTGGTCAACGCTGATTATTTATCTCATATCCATTCCGCTCGGGATTAAAAAAGCCTTGTGCGACGGCAGTCGGTTTGATGTGTATACCTCTTTGGCGGTGATTGTCGGTTCGGCTATTCCGGTGTTTCTGTTTGCGGTTTTTTTGATTGTGTTTTTTGCCGGCGGGGTTTATTTGCAATGGTTCCCGTTGCGTGGGTTGACCTCGGATAATTGGGATGAACTTTCTTTTATGGCAAAAATCGGAGATTATTTTTGGCACATTGCTTTGCCGGTGTTGTCAATTGTTATCGGCGGTTTTGCCTCGCTGACCATGTTGACCAAAAATTCTTTTTTAGACGAGATCGGCAAACAATATGTTTTGACGGCGCGCGCCAAAGGATTGAGCGAAAAACAAATCCTTTACAAACATGTTTTCCGCAACGCGATGTTGATTATTATTGCCGGTTTCCCGTCGCTCTTGATTAAAATGTTGTTTACCGGTTCGTTGTTGATAGAGGTTATATTTTCTTTAAATGGGTTGGGGCTTTTGGGGTATGAGGCGATTATGACGCGCGATTATCCGGTTGTTTTTGGTACATTATACATTTTTGCTTTAATCGGTTTGGTTTTAAAGCTTATTAGCGACATTACCTATTCGCTGGTGGATCCGCGAATCAATTTTGAACGGATTTAGTATATTTTTCCGGTCTTAAAGAGCATCAATCATGGCAGCGGCGTCAACGGCTGCGTTTAACTTTTCTTTGGGCTTGAAGTTAAGATTATGTGTTTTGAGTGCAGCGGCATAACCGTTTTTATATAGGCTGGCAATGAAACGTATGTGTTTGCGGGTGAGCCAATGGCGGCCGGTGAATATAAAAACAGGTTTGCCGGTGCCGCAAGCTTCGCAACACATGGAAACAGAATCGCCGGTGACGATAATGTTATCCGCACATGCTAAATAACCCATGTACGGGTTTTCTTTTTTATCGCCCCACAGGAATGTATAGGCCGGAATACCTGAAAGAGCATCCATAATGACTTTTTCGGCTTTGGCGCCGGTTCGACGTGAAGTGGTAATCAGAATAGAGCCGCCGGTTTTTTCGTTCATCTCTCTGATTTTTTGTCCTAAAGAAGCGGCGTTTTCAAGTGAAAATTCTTTGTTTTTGATGGCACCGCCAATGACAACGGCGGTTAAAGGCTTGGGCAAGTCAGCGAACTTGGGCTGCCAAGTTTCACGCGCTTGGGCAAGTGTTTTTTCAGTAATACGGTGCGGTGCGCCGACAATATATTTGATGTTGGGATAAGAAACTTTATTTTTATCATGTTCCGGGACAATTGCCAAATCAAATTCGCGCAAGCCGGTGCGCCCCGGGTGCATCAGTTGAATGAGTTTGGTGGTTGGGCTTTGTTTCTTGATAAAACGGGCAACCGGTACAGTGCGCCGACTGGTAGAAAGTACTAAATCCGGAAAAGGCGGTGTAATGATGTTTTTGCTTTTGGGTGTCAGGCCTATTAAGGTTTTGCCGCGCAAGAAATTGGGTAAACCAGAAAATTTGGTATATTCGAGGCTTTTTTCGTTAATGTCGTAATTGTTCGGATTAAGCCTTTGAAGAACGCCGCGTGCTTGTCCGACGCTGCCGGTGCGACTGTCTAAAAGAACCCATAATGTTTTTTTCATGAAAATAGTACTTTCCTAAAATTAAAGTTTAGATTATATTATAAGAAAATTTTAACCATATCCTTTTTAACAGGTCAAGGAGAATCGCATGAAATTTAAATTGTTTTTTATCGTTGCTGCTTTATCAGTATCGTTTTGCTTTTCAGCCCAAGCTCAATATGCAGCCCAAAAAGAAGCCGCTTATATGGCGACAATAAAAGCTGTGGCGGATTATAAAATTAATGATGAAGAAAATTTAAGAGATGTTGAAAAACTGAGAAATGATGAGCGCTTTAACCGCAAATTGCAAAAAATGCTTGATAAATTAAGCAATAAAAAGTCAAAAAACGGTACGAACCGACGCGTTTATGAAATCTTACAGCGCGCGGGAAAAGATATTTATGATGAGTTAAGTTAAGAATTGTTTAAATGTCAACGTTTTATGATGTTTTTGAAAGGATAATCTTATGAGTAAATTAAAATTTATGGTCGTTCTTTGCGGTTTGCTGTCGGCGTGCAGTGTTTTTCAATCTGAACCGACAAAGGTGCAGGGCAGTTATTATGCCGATGATGCTGAGCGATATCGGCAAAATGTGGCTGTTAAGGCGGAAACGCCTGATTTTGTGACCTACGAATATAAAGACATCAGGGTCGATGAGTTGGCGCCGCTGGCTTCGCTTTATTGTGACAATCAGGGCGGAAAGCAGGCGTACTTGCGAGAAATCATTTTGTATCGCAATAATTTACGGCGTGCAACATTTGACTGCGTTAATCTTGCAATGGAATAGCAAATTTCCTATATACACCTTTAGGAATTAATGGAATTTTTAAAGGCTTTAGATGATGAACAAAAATTTATATGATGTTTTGGGCGTTAGCAAGTCAGCAAGCGAAGCGGAAATAAAATCAGCTTATCGGAAATTGGCGCGTAAATATCATCCGGATTTGAATAAAGATGACAAAAGTGCGGCGGAGAAATTTAAGGAGGTTTCCGCAGCGTATGACATTTTGGGCAATAAAGAGAAGCGCCAAAAATATGACAACAACGAAATTGATGCCGAAGGTAAGCCGACCGGTTTCGGAGCGGGGTTTGGCGGTGGAAGCTATGGCGGTAACCCGTTTGGAGATGGTTTTGGCGGAAGTTATCGGACATATTCAACACGTGGCGGCAATCCGTTCGGCGGCGATGGCGGTTTTGATTTTTCTTCTTTGTTCGGCGATGATATTATGTCGCAATTTACCGGCGGCGGAAGACGCAACTATCGTTACAGCGGTCCGCAAAAAGGGCAGGATTTGGCTTATACCATGAGTGTTGATTTTTTGGATGCGGCGCAAGGGGCTGAAAAAAACATCAGTTTGAGCGGCAAAAATATTAATGTTAAAATTCCGGCCGGTACGGAGAACGGGCAGACTTTAAGGTTAAAAGGTTTGGGCGCCGCCAGCCCGAACGGTGGTGAAAACGGCGATGTTTTGATTACGATTAATGTTCGTCCGCATCCGTATTTTAAGAAGGAAGGTTTAAATGTGCTTTTGGAGCTGCCAATCAGCATTAAAGAAGCGGTGTTGGGTGCCAAAATCACGGTGCCGACCATCAGTGGTAAAGTTAAAGTGAGTGTTCCGCCGTATGCCTCAAGCGGTGAAAAATTACGCTTGAAAGGCAAAGGGATTAAAAGCAAAAGCGGGCAGGGTGATGAAATTATTGAACTGAAAATCGTTGCGCCGAAAACACCGGATAAAAAGCTTGAAGAAGCACTTAAAGATGTAACCGATACCGCAGTCAGGACGTTTTGATGAGGTTGGAAGATTTAAAAGGCTTTGATTGGTATAATGAACCGGAGAATGTTATTTTCAACGGGGCAAAAATGATTATTGCCGCTAAGCCGGAAACTGATTTTTGGCAAAGCTGCGGACATGGTTTTAATAAAGATGACGGACACTTTTTTTATAAGCAGCGCGAATCTGATTTTGTTATGTCGATTTGCTGGTCTTTTGATGATGTTTCAGATTTTAAGCAATGCGGCGTGATGGTGCGTGTTGATGAAGGAAATTGGTTTAAATCGGCATTGATGTGCCGAGATATCAAGCGCCCGGAAATCGGTCATTGCCTGACGGTGATGGGGAATTCCGATTGGGCGGCAGTGCAGCTTGCGACAACACCCATGAAATTATGGTATCGGGTCGTTCGCCGCAAAAATGATTATCTTGCTTTTTATTCGCTTAACGGTACAGATTATATTAAAATGCGGCAGTTTTATCTGACAGGAGAAAATGTTTGTATCGGCGCCTATATATGTAATCCGCAGCATGGCGCTTTTAGCGCTGCTCTTGAAGATGTTTCGTTTTCTTAACCTTTTTTTAGTAAAAAAGTTCTTGCATTTGGTTTTTTTTCGTTATACATACATGTAGGTATGTTCGATTACGGAGATAAAAAGTGCGTAAAACAAAGGAAGAAGCGGAAGAAACAAGAAGGGCGATTTTAAAATCGGCGTTGGATACTTTTTATGAAAAAGGGTATTCCAAAACCACTTTTGATGAAATTGCCAAGCGCATCAATCTGACCAAAGGCGCGGTTTATTGGTATTTTAGGAATAAGCCCGATTTGGTGGCGGCTTTGATTAATGAGTATATGGAATATGTGCGTACCTGCATAGATAAAGAAGGGACAAGTGCGGAGACTTTTGACGATATTGTTAAAAGTTTTTTGAACTATGCCGATTATATTTTGAGTTCGCCGACCATTTATAAGGTTGCGTTTTTCTTAACCTGCCAGATGGAGTGGTCGGAAGCTATTATTACCAAGGTGGCGCCGCAAGTGGCGAGCAATAAAGACTATTGGTGTGAAAGGCTAAAAGAATCGTTGACAACTTTACAAAAAAATGGCGAAATAAGCGCAAATATTGATATTGGCATGTTGGTGTCGGTTATCATGAATATGTGGGCGGGAACGCTGGATGCTTATTTAAGCAAACGCTGTCGGACAGATTTAAAAACAATGGTTAAAGAGAGTTTTAATTTAATTTATAACGGCCTGAAAAAAGGAGAGGACTGAAAATGCGCGTAAGTAAACCTAAAAAAAGTGTTATTTTGAAAAATGTGGCATATTTTTTAATTTGTGTCGGTATCGGTTGGTATTTGAAAGGGCGCTTGAGCCCAAATTACGGTGCCAATATGGGCGGTCAACAAGAACCGTATGTGTTGATACAAGAAGTACAGGCACAAGATACAATGCAGGCTAAAGAGCATATTGCTCATGTGGAAGCAATCAATAGTGTTAATTTGCAGGCGCAAGTCTCCGGAACGATTGATGACGTGTTGTTTAAGGAAGGCAGCTTTGTTAAAGCCGGCGATGTGTTGTTTGTGATTGATCGCGACCGTTATCAGTCTACGGTTAATCTGCGTGAGGCAGAGCTTGCCAGTGCTAAAGCTAATTTAACGGAAGCAGAGCGCAATTATAACCGCCAGTTGACTTTGAGTAAACAAAACATTGCTTCCAAAGCCGCTTTTGATGCAGCCGAAAGTGCTTATTTGCAAGGAAAAGCTGCGGTCAAACAGGCAGAGGCAAATTTGGAACTGGCTAAAATCGATTTGGGCTACACCGAGGTAACGGCGCCGATTAGCGGTTATATCGGTAAAGCGTTGGTTACCAAAGGAAACTATGTGACGACATCTTCGCAGGTTTTGGCAAGAATTGTGCAAGTCAGTCCGGTACGGGTAACGTTTTCTTTAACCGACCGTGAGTTTTTGAACTTAAAAGAACAATATGAAATAGATTCCGATGTGGATATGAAAGCAAAAATTACGCTGCCGGACGGCAAAGACATGATTGAAGATTTCAGTTCGCGTTTTGCCGATAACGAGGTAAGTACCGATACGGCAACGGTTTCGATTTATGCAGATTTTACTAATACTGATGAAAAATTATTGCCCGGTAACTATGTGCAAATTGCTTTGTTTAAAGGCAAACCGGACACCAATGTGGTGATTCCGCAAGCTTCTTTGGCGCAAGATGAACACGGTTTTTACACGTTTGTCGTTAACGGCGACGAGGTGGTGGAAGAGCGCCGTTTGGTATTGGGTGATGTTATCGGTTCTAACCAGATTGTCAAAAGCGGTTTGAAAGCCGGCGATCAGGTTATTGTTCAAGGTTTGCAAAAAGTTCAGGACGGCACAAAAGTCAGAGCCGCTTTGATTCAGCCAACCGAGTAAAGGGGATTGACGTAATATGTTTTCAAAGATTTTTATTGAGCGTCCGCGCTTCGCGATGGTGATTGCCATCGTGATGGCGCTTGCGGGCGTTATTTCTCTGTTTTCGTTGCCGATTTCACTTTATCCGCAAATTACGCCGCCACAGGTTCACGTTTCGGCAAACTATACGGGTGCCAGTGCGGACGTGGTGGCCAGCACGATCGGTATTCCGATTGAGCAAGAAGTCAACGGCGTGGAAGACATGCTTTATATGGAGTCAACTTCTTCCAACTCGGGCGATTACAGTTTGTCGGTCAGCTTTGAAGTGGGCACTGATCCGGATATGGCGCAAGTTAAGGTGCAAAACCGTGTGCAACAAGCTGTCAATAAACTGCCGGCTGAAGTGCAACAGTACGGCATTAGCGTTCGGCGTCGTTCCTCGGATATTTTGGGTTTTTTGAATATTCGTTCGCCAAACGGGACGCATGACACGCAGTTTTTGAGCAACTATGTTGAAAACAACATTAAAAATAACTTGAGCCGTGTGTACGGCGTGGGCGACGTGAGTGTGCACGCCGCGCCTTTGAGCATGCGCGTGTGGCTTGATGCCGATAAAATTACGGCTTTAAATATCCCGATTTCAGCCGTAAGGTCGGCGATTGAAAGCCAAAACTATCAGCCGTCTTTGGGTTCGGTCGGCGCTATGCCGGGCGACGGCGGTCAGCAGATGATGTATTCTTTGCAAACGCAAGGCCGTTTGAATGAGGCTAAAGATTTTGAAAATATTATCGTTCGCACCGAGCAAGACGGCGGATTGGTTCGCTTAAAAGATATTGCCAAAGTTGAAATCGGCACGGAAACGTATATGGTTAAATCCGAGCGTGACGGTGCGCCTTCGGTGGCAATTTCATTGAACACCTTGTCGGGTGCAAACGCCATTCAGGCCATGACGGCGTTGAAAGCTGAATTGGAGCGTTTGTCACACTTTTATCCGGACGATTTTGAGGTTGATATTTTTTATGATGCAACCGAATATATCGTGGCCTCGGTTGAGGAAGTGGTATTTACGCTGGTGCTTACTTTTGCGCTGGTTATCGGCGTATGTTATGTCTTTTTGCAAGACTGGCGCTCAACCCTTATTCCGTCAATTGCCATTCCGGTGTCTTTGCTGGCAGCATTTGCGGTGATGTATGCTTTGGGCTTTAGCTTAAACATTCTGACATTGTTCGGTTTGGTGCTGGCTATCGGCTTGGTGGTGGATGACGCCATTGTGGTGGTGGAACGTGTTTTGACGTTGATGGAAGAGGAAAAATTAACCCCGAAGGAAGCTGCCATTAAAGCCATGGAGCAGGTGTCAAGCGCGGTTATCGCGACAACGTTGGTGTTGATGGCTATTTTCGTGCCGATTGCGTTTTTGGGCGGTATTACCGGTAAAATTTATCAGCAATTTGCCGTGTCTATTTCATTTGCGGTGTTGTTCTCGGGTATTAACGCTCTGACGTTGTCGCCGGCTTTGTGCGCGACGATGTTGAAACCTTTAAAACCGGTGACGCATGGTCCTTTGGCGTGGTTTAACAAATTGCTTTCCAGAACGCGCAACAAATATTTGGCAGTGGTGGCTTATTTTGCCCGTAAAGTGAGTGTGATTGCGCTGTTTTTGGGGTTGTTGGTGTTTTTTAACGGCATATTCCTGAAGTTAAGCAACACAACCTTTATTCCGGCTGAAGACCAAGGTGTTATTTTGGCAAATATTCAATTGCCGGAAGGTGCGACACAGCCGCGTGTTGAGAAGGTTGTAGATGAGATTTTGCCGATGATTAAAGCTGAAAAAAGCGTGCAGTCGGTGATGACGATTATGGGCTTTAGTATGCTTTCCGGTCAAGGCGAAAGCGTGGCAATGTCGGTTATCAGCTTGAAACCGTGGGGCGAGCGTAAGGAAGATTCGGAATATTCAACCAATATTTTGAACCGTTTGAAAGCACAGTTTTCACAAATTCCGGATGCGGAAATCAACTTGTTTGAGTTTCCGGCCATTCCGGGGTTGGGTACAACCGGCGGTATGGATTTCCGTTTGCAGGCGTTGGATGATACCGACCCGAAACATTTGGAATCGGTCTTGCGCAGTTTCTTGAGCAAGGCGCAACAATTGCCGGAGATTTCGTATGCGTTTTCAACCTACACGGCTGAAACGCCGCACGCTTATATTGAAATCAACAAAGAAAAAGCCGAGGTAATGAACGTGCCGATAAGCAATATTTATTCGGTTTTGCAAAATTACCTTGGTTCGGGCTATGTTAACGATATCAATATCGGTACGCAGGTTAACAAGGTGATGATTCAAGCCGACTGGCCATATCGTAAAGATATTGACAGCATCAGCAAGCTGTATGTCCAGAGCACGACCGGAAATATGGTGCCGCTGGGCAGTTTGGTGTCGGTTAAGATTATTCAGGCGCCGCGCAGTATTGACCGTTATAACCAATATCCGAGTGCGACGATTACAGCAATGGCTAACTCTTCGGTCAGTAGCGGTCAGGCGATGGCAGCTCTGGAAAAACTGGCGGAAGAAGCTTTGCCGGAAGGTTACAGCTATGAGTGGTCGGGCATGAGCTTGCAAGAGCGGCAAAACAGCGGGCAGGTCGGTATGTTGATTGCGCTTGCCGTGGTGTTTGGTTATTTGTTCCTGGTTGCCCAATACGAAAGCTGGATGTTGCCGGTATCGGTGCTGACATCGGTTACGGTGGCGGTGCTGGGTGCATTCTTGGGCCTGTTGATTACCGGTATGCCTTTGAGTATTTATGCTCAATTGGGTTTGGTGTTGCTGGTTGGTCTGGCAAGTAAAAACGCCATTTTGATTGTGGAGTTTGCCAAAGACGAGCGCGAAAAAGGCGTCAGCATTCAAAAAGCGGCGGTTACCGGCACGCGCGAAAGATTCCGTGCGGTGTTGATGACGGCGTTTACGTTTATTTTGGGCGTGTTTCCGCTGATTATTGCCAGCGGTGCCGGCGCGGGAAGTCGTGTGGCAATCGGTGTTCCGGTGTTCTATGGTATGTTAATCGGTACATTTGGCGGCTTGGTCATTATTCCGCTGCTGTATGTGTTGGTTGAAACCATGGTGGAACGTTTGACCGGCAAGAAAGTCGTTGCGACGGCAGAAGTTGATGAAACGGTGCCGGCTGCGAAAACACCGAAAGGTAAGACTAAGGAAAAATAAATATTTCTCGGATTGAACAAAACCCCATTTGAAGGAAACTTTGGATGGGGTTTTTTGATTTTGTTTTTATACGGTTATAACCTGAATTATCTGATTAATTTTATTTAAAAGATAGGAATTGAAAATTGTTTTTGATTATCAATTTCAATCAACCGGAAAGGTAGGTTTTTAAGGAGCGGTCTTGTTCAAACAGATATAATAAAATTCTTAACGCCTGTCCGCGGGGTGAGGTGAAGTTTTTATCGGTTTGCAAAACAAATTCCGCATCTTTGCGCGCTGTATAAAGCAAATCTTTATGCACGGTCAAATCCGCTAATTTAAACTCGCCGAAACCGGATTGGCGGGTACCTAAAACCTCGCCGCCTCCACGCAATTCCAAATCTTTTTCGGCAATTAAAAACCCGTCTTCGCTGTTTTTCATGATATTTAAGCGTTCCCGCGAAGTTTGGCTTAACGGAAAGCCATACATCAAAATACAGGTTGAGGCTTCAAAGCCACGTTTGATGCGGCCGCGTAATTGGTGGAGCTGTGCCAGTCCGAAACGTTCGGCTTGTTCTATAATCATGACTGTTGCTTCCGGCACGTTGACGCCGACTTCAATTACGGTGGTTGCCACCAAAAGCGCCAGCGCTCCGGTGCGGAATTGTTCCATCACGGCGTCTTTTTGTTTTTCTTTCATCTTGCCGTGCACCAAGCCGACTTTATCGCCAAAGATTTTTTGCAGTGAGGCAAAGCGTTCTTCGGCGGCGGCCAAATCGGTCTTTTCGGATTCTTCTACCAAAGGACAAACCCAATAGGCGCGGCAGCCGGTGGCAAGTTTGCGTTTTAAGCCGGCAACAACGCTTTCAATTTTGCTCAATGGCAGCACACGCGTATCAACCGGTTTGCGGCCTTTAGGGACTTCATTAATTTTGGAATATTCCATATCGCCGTATTGTGTTAACACCAAAGTGCGGGGAATCGGCGTGGCGGTCATGACCAAAACATCTGCCTTGTTGCCTTTTTCGGAAAGCTCCAAACGTTGATTGACGCCGAAACGGTGTTGCTCGTCCACCACCACAAAGGCCAAATCCTTAAACGCCACATCTTCGGTAAACAAGGCGTGCGTACCGATGAGAACATTAATTTTTCCGGCTTGTAAATCTGCCAAAATTTCATCGCGCTTTTTGCCTTTGATTTTACCGGTCAACAATTCGGCGCGAATGCCGACAATCTGCGCCCAAGTCGACATGGTTTCCAGATGCTGTTTGGCCAAAATTTCGGTCGGTGCCATGATGGCCGCCTGCGCACTGCATTCCACCGCGTTTAACATCGCTAAAAAAGCGACCACGGTTTTGCCGCTGCCGACATCGCCCTGCAATAGACGCAGCATTTTGTAAGGTGCAGTCATGTCATTTTTGATTTCGCTTAAAACCCGTTTTTGCGCATCGGTCAATTCAAAACCTAAATTTTCAAGTAAGCGGCGGCATAAATGTCCGTCACCGTCAAGAATGCGTCCGGCTTGTTTTTTGACACGCTCACGCGCCAAAGCCAAAGTCAGCTGATTGGCTAAAAGCTCGTCATAAGCCAAACGGCGTCGGGCGGGCGAATTGTTTTCTAAATCTGCCGGTTTTAACGGATGATGAACGCTCAACAATGCGGTTTTAAATGGCGGAAAACCTTCGCGGTTTAAAAAACGCTCGTCCTGCCATTCGGGCAAGTCAGGCACACGCGCCAGCGCCTGTTTTTGCAGTTTGAGCATTAATTTGTTGGAAACACCGGCACAAAGCGGATAAACCGGCTCGACACTTTTTAACGCATCCAGCATTTCCGGCGCGACAATATAGTCAGGGTGGTTCATCTGTAAACGACCGTTGAAAATTTCCAACTTGCCGCTTATGGCTTTATAGGCGCCAACCGGAAGGTTTCTGGCCAGAGAATCTTTATAGTATTTGAAAAAATTTAAGGTGATATCCGTCCCGTATTCATCCACGGCGGCAATCCGGTACGGTTGTTTTTTGGTGGGCGGTACCAAGTGTTCAATAATCCTGATTTTTCCGGTCCAGATGCGGCCGGTGGCAGCTCGGCTTAAAGGCGTGCCATAGGTGCGGTCAATCAAATTTATCGGTAAATGCCAGAGCAAATCCGCAATTTTTCTGCCGTTAACCAAGTTGCATACCAACTTGTTGTAACGGCTGCCAATGCCTTGTAAGTTTTCAATCAAGCCAAAGAGCGGATTTAGGATTTCCGGACGCATAATGTTCTCCCTTTTATTTGCAATGTAACAATAAAAACGCAGCTTGTAAATAAGGGAAACTATCCGGCTGCTTGTTTATTCACCAGCTTTGATTTTTTCAATCAACTCTTTTACCGTCGGGATGCCGTTGCGATACAATGGATCGGTGGCAAAGCGGTAAACTTGATGTCCGGCAAACAATAAGTGGTCTTTTACACTGCCGCCGTGACCGACTTCATAAAGAGTTTTATGAATACAGTAGGTGCGTGGGTCAGGTAGCTTGCCGGTGGTGCCGTTGGCGCGAGACCATGTTGAAAATTGGCATTGCGATAGGCAGCCGACGCATTCGGCGCGATCTTGTTTCATTTTCTTCCAGTCTTCTTCGCTCATAAATACGATTGTTTGATCCGGAGTTTCCTGAATGACGCTTAAACCGGCGTTAATTTGGTTTTGTGCTTTGTCGGTATCTTCGGGTTTGATATAAACCGTGCGGTGGGCGTTCATTTGTAAGGCGTTGGAAAACTCGGAATCCGGTTCGTTTTTGAAAGCAATCTCGCCTTTTTTACGTTCAATCAGTTTTTCTAAAAAGGAGTTTTTGATTGCTGATGAGAAAAATCCGGTCGGACTGAATTTTTGCAAAATTACGTCGCCTTTTTTGACGTGCATCATAACGTTTTTCCAAGCATCGCTTATCGGGCTTTCTTTGGTTATCATCGGACGGGTGCCGAATTGGAACGCTACGTCGCCCAATTCCGGATTGTCGATATAATCTTGCCAGTCGCTTAACTTCCAGACGCCGCCGGCAATAATAATCGGGGTTTTTTCAAGCCCTAATTCACGCAAAAGCTTGCGTAATTCAACCAAGCGGTTGTATGGAGATTGCGGCTGATTGGGGTCTTCGGCGTTAGACAGACCGTTGTGTCCGCCAGCCAACCATGGATCTTCGTAAACAACGCCGCCTAAATATTCCGAACATTTGGAATAAGCCCGTTTCCATAAAACTTGAAAAGCGCGTGCCGAAGATATAATCGGGTAATAATAAACTTTAAATTTTGAGGCTAATTCGCCCAAATGATACGGCAAGCCGGCGCCACAGGTTACACCATGAATAAGCCCTTTGCTTCCTTCCAAAATGGCGGTGATTATGCGTTCAGAATCAGCCATTTCCCAAAGCATGTTCATATGAATACGCCCTTTGCCTCCGGAAACCTCATGGGCAATTTTGGCTTGGTCTATGCCACCTTGAATGGCATATTGAACCATTTCTTCGTGCCGTTCGGCGCGGATTTTTTTCTTGAAAGTTTCAATAATCACGTTGCCTTTGTTATCTACGACATCGGGACTGACCGCCGAGAATGTGCCGACGCAGTTTTCTTTTGCCCATGCGCCGGAGCTGTATCCGTTGCTGCCGTTGATGCCTTTGCCGCCTTCAATTAAGGGCAGAACTTCTTTTCCTGATAAGAGAATCGGGTTTAGGGTTTTCAATGTTTTTTCCTTAAATATTAAAAAATTTTTCCTTATTTTATTTATGCATTTTTTTGTAAAAAGAAAAGTAGGCACTTGAAAGGTGTATAGTTTCTTTAAGGATACTAATGTGTATTTCTGCGGCTTTGAGCCGTATTGATGTGTTAAAAAATATTTTATCCGGCAATTTTAAAAATGGAAAAATTTAAATTGTTTAAAATAATAAAGGCGACAATGATGTTGATGAAGGCGTAAATTTGAAGCATGTTAAACAATGCTTGGTTTTGCAACAGAGGGAGTTTGCTTTGTATGAAATTTCCGGTGGTATACAGCGCTTTGATGAGTAATGCACAGATTATGAGCTGTATGCAATAGCCTCCTGATGTCAGAAAATTTTGAGCCGGTTTTAAGATAAAGGAAAGGCTGCCGAAAAATAACAGGTAAAAAACAATGCCTAATAATGTGAGCTTGTTTAATTTGATAAACCGCAGTCGTTTTTCCAGTTTCAGCTGTTCGTTTTTTTCGGTGGAAAGTTCGGATATATCAAGCCCGCGAATTTTGGCAGGCATGGCTTTTTCTTCTTTGACGGCTGCCATGTTTTGTTTGAATTTTTCTTCTATGGCGCATAAACCACACCCTTTGGAGGTGAAATATACATGGTCAGGATTTTGTTTGCAGGTTTTTAAATTGCGGAAAAGATATTCCATATGTTCCTGCCATTCTTTGGCAGTCGGCCGTTTTTGACCTTTTAGAAATGCACGATCAAAAAGTTCTAATGTCTTTTTATCAAAATAACGGTGTATGCTATATGGGTTGGGTGATTGGTAAGAATCCGGCCATAAACCGTAGGCATAATGGTATTGTTCTATGCGGGTTTGAATGGTTAGCATTTCATCGGTGGTTTTACGCGGTGTGCCGGAAAACGGATGAATGCCGTTATTTAGTAATTTGAAGATGATGACGGCAAGTGCAAATTTATCCTGTTCTTCGCCCATGTCTTCACAATTTTGCAACATGCCTTCGGGATAAATATATTCTTCACTGACAAATTCAGCCGGATAACGTTCGGTTTCGCCTTTGATGGAGAAGCCGTCGCAATCAAACATTGCAACTAACATATTTTCTTTATAAACCGAAACATTAGCCGGTTTTAAATCTACAATGTAGTGTCCGCATTTGTGTAGCGCGGCTACCATAGATGCAATGTTGTATGCTGCGTATAAACGATTGCTGTAACTTTCGGATAGCCCAAGTTTTTTGCGGACGGCTTTTTGCATCAGATGGTCTAAGGAAACAGCCTCGTTCATATTAATTAACGGCATTAAATAGCCCACACAAAAACCGTCATCGTCTTCTAAAACAGCTTCCGGCCAAGCAATTTGCACATAAGTTTTGCCGTCGTGTTCAATCGGCGGAATGTTGGGCCGATTGTGCAGCATGGCTTCTAATTTTTGGCGGTTGGTGTGGCTTTTGGTGCGGTCATGGAATATTTTAGCGACAAATTCCGGATGATTGACATCTCGATATATTTTGCCGGCAGCACCACCCTTGTTTAATAGTTCATCTAGTTTTTCACGTTCAAAGTGACCGTCGCCGTATATGGCGTTGTAATATAAATATTTTGGTGGTGTTTTTGTATCTTGTTTGTTCATTTTAAGCCAACCCATAAAAAGGTTTTATCATCGGGATTTAATTGGCAGGCTCGCGGCGTGCCAAGTGTGTTGTTTAAAGCCCGGACGGCTTTGCGATGGTTTGTTTCGTTTTGTAAAAAGCGGTTGATTGGCTCAATAAAACCGTTTTCTATATTGTCAAAACCTTTGGTAAAGGCAAAGCCGGTTACACCGTCGGTCATCAGTATCAGACTTTTGGCTTTTTCAAAAGGGGTAAAACGCAGGCTGTCTTTCCAATCGTCCATGGTGAAAAAATAAGTTTCACAAGAAAACAATCCATTTTCAGGGCGCGAAACAACGGTATGTGGGTGCGAATCGTTTAATGCAATAGCGGCTCCATCGCCGATATGAAAAAAAATGCCGCCTTTTTTGGTATATACAGTGCCGACAACGGTGGCGGCAAAGTCGATTAAACCATTTTCGCTTTTGGTTTTGTTGAAGCGGTGATATATTAGTTTTTGCCGAGAAATTTCTAAGGCTTCGGTTATCTTTTGTTGGATGTTTTTGAAAGAACAAGAAACCAAAATATCACACAAAGTGTTGCAAACGGTTTTTGCCCCGATTTTACCGTATTTGGCAGAGCCGGCACCGTCGGATACGACAGCTACCAATCTGCCGCGGCGGCAAACGTGGGCATAACAATCCTGACATGGTAGATTTTTAGCGCGGTGATACTGACCGGTCACGCTGGTGGCAACAATGTGTATGTTTGGTTTTTTATTCATCATTCCAGTCGTTAATATCCTCAAGTAAATCATCAGCATTGGGCGCGGCTTTGGAAATGCAGGAAACGCTGCGGCTCAGCCATAAGAAAAATTCGGTAAATTTTAACCCGGTCAGGCGTTTGGGCGACATTAAGGAAAATTTTGCCAGTTTTTCCAAATTTGCCCCTTGTGTACCAACGGCATGAATAATGACTTTTTTGTTTTGTTGAGCATAACGGCATTTTTCAGCAGCTTGTTCCCAGCCGTAGTCTGTGGGTTCGCCATCACTGATTAAGAATATCCATGGACGCTTTGATGTCACGCCGCAGCTGTCGTAGAGGCATTTCTGTTCTTCAATTTTTTGCAAAGCCAATTCCATGGCTTTGCCAAGAGGTGTTAAACCACCGGCTTCCATGACCGGTGCGGTAAAATTCATGGCGTCAACCCAATCCGAACTGATGACGGCCTCGTCTTTGCCGCAGGCTTTGATAATTAAGAGTTGAACGCGTGAGCTGGCATCGATATCGTCTTTTAATTCTTTTTCTAAAGCGCTTAAACCGGCGTTGAGCTGCTTTATTGGTTCGCCGCGCATGGAACCGGAACAATCCAATACCAGCACGCAGGGTGTGCGCTCATTGGCGTTGTCGGCAAATTCTACGTACGGAATCGTTTCATCAGAAGTTTTTTTGGTTTGTTTTTCCATTGGTGAACATCCTTTTTAATGTTGCGGATAGTTGTGCGGATATCCGCTTCCTTCAAGAGGTACGGGTTCGGAAACCTTACCGCAGGCGGTTAAATTTCCTATGGTGAAAATAATAAGCGATATTATAAAAAAATTTAAAATATATTTCATTTTTTAACCTTTTTGTTGTATTCGGATTGAGGATTATTATATTCAAAGAGATTGTAAAATACAAAGTAAAATTAAGGATTTTCACAAGGTATGTTAAAACTTATTATTCAAACAGTCGTTGGCGTTTTGTTGTTGTCGGCTCCGGTACAAGCCGAAGACAATGTTAATATTTATCCGGAGCCGCGTGAGGCTCCGACGCATGAAATTATTCATCAAAGCGGTAAAAGTTACCGGCTTTCGGATTTTAAAGGCGATTTTGTGGTGGCAATTTTTTGGTCGCGCGATTGTGGTCCTTGTTTGGCTGAGCTGGAAAGCTTGAACGGTTTTCATAACGCCGTTAAAAATAACGGCGTCAGATTGCTGTTGATTTCACCAAAGGAAGAATGGCGTTCTGTTGAAGAGCAAAAGCGTTTTTTGAAACGTTATGATGCACCCGATGTGGATTTTTATGTTGATGAAAGAGGGTTAACTGCTGCGGATTTGGGAATTTTTATCAGCCCGCATACGGTTTTGTTTAATGAAAAAGGTGAGGAAATCGGGCGTATTCGCGGCAGTGCCAAATGGGATCGAGATGACGTGATTGAATATATATATCAATTGAAAGAAAAGTATGGTTAAAGTTTATGATGCAACGAGTTGCTGTTTGTATGGCATTTAGGAAAAACCTTGACGACAAGGCTTTAATGTTATACTCTTAAAATATGGGGATTTGAGATATCTGAGGGCTGACGGAATGCGGATATTGTTTAAATTTTTTGTGTTATTGTTTTTGGTTATGGCAGCACAAGCAAATGCCAAAGTTTGTTTTTTGCCCGGTGTTTTAAATGGCGACGGCTGCCTTGATAACAGCAGTTGGGCAGGCGGCTGCTCTAATTATCCCAGAACTCAGCCATGCGAGCCCGGCTATGAAGAACAAACATGTACCAGCAAAGGAAGGACGTATTACCGTTGTTCTTGCCGAAGCGATAATTTTTTAGATTCTCAGGGAAAGTATGTGTGTAAAGGCGGCAGCTTTGATGATCCGTGCGGCTGCGCTCCAGAAAACACTTATTGTAGTTCAGATTATAAGTATCAGAACTGTGATGAGTATCCCGGTACAACGGCGAGTTCTTCTTGCCTTAGCCCGGCAGAAGGGATTACTTATTATAAAGACTGTGTTTGTTCAAAAGATATTTATCCTTTTAATAAATGCTCGGAAAAAGGTTTGAAAGAGCCAAGCGGTATTATCAGTGGTTTATATTGTGAAGAACCCAACGGAACCACTTGGTATTCGCAATGCGATTGTGATGATTCATGGAGTTATGAAGAATGCAATGATAGGTCAGACGGATGTACATTGTTGGTAGATTCTGTTTATAATGGTCGGGATTATTGCTATCTTTGCGGTGCGGAAACCTGCAGTGACTCTAACCAAGTTAATTTGGAATCTTATTGGTGCAATGTGTCAACTAGCATCACAACCAATTGTGCGTCTTTAGGATATGATTATAAAACAGTTTGTGCGGACGGCACAACCGGTACGAAATGTCCATTCGACAGCGATTATGTTTATTGTTCCGAACCGAAAGTTTGTCCTAAGGGAAGTTATAGTACCAGATCTGCTTGTATGGGGCTTTCGCTTAACTTGACTGATAAAGTTGTTACGGATGGGAGTTTGATCAAAGAGCCAATCGGAACAACCGGTTCGGCAACTTTAACGGCTACTAAAAGCAGCAGCGAGGATAAAGTTTTTGACCTTTCAGATAAGTTCGTTGATGTTAATACAGGTTTAACGGTTGATTTTGATCACATCCTTGGAGATTATGAGCACGTCGTTGATTTTGATAAGATTCAAGCGTTATATCTTTGTAACCAAAATTCGGATGGATGTTGGTCGCGTAGAACTAATATTGTAAAGCCGGTAAATCCTGTTTTTCCCGTTAATCCTTGATCTTAATTTCAAGTTTATGGCGGTTTAGAGCCATTTAATCAGCATGAAACTGCCGATTAAAAGGATTAAGAACAAAACAGAAAGCCAACCCAAATTCTTTTCAATAAAGACTTTCATCGGTTCGCCGTATTTCTTTAACAGCCAAGCCACAAAGAAAAACCGCATGCCGCGCGCTAAAATGGAGGCAACCGTAAAGACAAACAAATCCAAATGGACAACGCCGCTGGCAATGGTGATGATTTTATATGGGAAAGGCGTTAAGCCGGCACCAAAGACAATCCAAGCCCCGAATTTGTGATAGTAGTCTTCAAACTCTTGAAACTGCTCAAGCGCATTGTACATTTCCAAAATCGGTTTGGCAATCCAGTCAAAGCAAAAAGCGCCGATAACATAACCGAAATATCCGCCCAAAACACTGGCAATTGTTGCAAGGCCGGCAATACGCCAAGCTTTGTTCGGTGTGGCTAAAACCATCGGGATAATCATGACATCCGGCGGAATTGGGAAAAACGAGCTTTCGGCAAAAGCCACTAAAAACAAAAAGAACATGGCGTTGGTGTGCGCCGAAAGTTTGAGCATTAAATCATACATTTGGTGTAAAAGCTGGTGTATGCGTTGCATGTTTTTCCCCGGTAAAAATTGAAACACCCTCAATTTATGCCGTATAATTTTTGTTTTGACAATACCTTATTTTTTTAATGTAGATAGTTTGTTTGATTTTTTTTGATAATGCTTAGTATTTGATCTTTTTTTAATGTGTTTGAGTTAAATTCAACCTGGTGAAAATTTTGGTTGTTTTGAAATTTGGCTGATGCGTTGAGATATACTTCCGGACAAGTTTTGCCGCATAAGATTTTTTCAACATTTTTCCACGTTTGAGAATCCGGTAAAAAATTGTCTGAAAAATTCATGATGACAATATCGGGATTGATTTCACCGGAATATTGTAAAAGCTGATAAAGGTTATTGAACCCGAAAATTAAAAAACCTTGTGCCTCCATTTCTTGGCGGAGAAGTTGGTTTTGTTCAAGATTGTTTTCAAAAATAAAGACTTTCCCGAAAGCCGACATGGTTTTCTCCCGTTTGTTATAGGAGATTTTTATATATGCTTTGCGAGGTTTGTTTTGTAGGTTATTTATGATTTTGTTTTAAATATGCTTCGTAAGTGTTTTGTAACAGCATGGCAACCGTCATTGGTCCGACGCCTCCGGGAACGGGGGTGAAAAAAGAGGCTTTTTCAGCGGCGGCGGCTTCAATGTCGCCGCAAAGTTTGCCATTTATGCGATTAATACCAACGTCGATTAGGACGGCGCCTTCTTTTATCCACTCGGCTTTAACCATTTGCGGGCAACCACAGGCAGCAATGATGATGTCAGCCGTTTTTACCAATTGGGGTAAATTTTGGGTGTGAATATGTGCAAATGTAACTGTGCAGCCATGCTGCAAAAGCAACATGCCCGCCGGGCGGCCGACGATTTTGGAACAGCCGATGATAAGCGCGTTTTTGCCGGTTAAATCGATTTTTTCTTTTTCCAAAAGATATAAAATCCCTTTCGGGGTTGCGGCAAGCAGGGCTTTGCTTGAGCCGTTTTGCAAACGACCAATGTTTAGCGGGTGAAACCCGTCAACATCTTTTTTAGGGGCGATAAGGTCAAGCAGTTCTTCCTCATTTAAATGTGCCGGCAAAGGCAATTGAACAATCATACCATTGATGTTTTTATTATTATTTAAAGTGATAATTAAATCTGCAATTTCTTTTTGAGAAACATCTTCAGAAAATTTGTGCAAAACGGCATTTATGCCGATGGCGGCGGCAGCTTTGAGCTTGTTACGGACATAGATGGTGCTGGCTTCATCATCGCCGACTTGGATGATGGCAAGACCTGGCGCGGAAGGCAGTTCGGCAATGTCGCTTTTTAAGACGGCTTCCAATTCTTCGGCAGTTTTTTTGCCGTTGATGATTTGTGCACTCATGTTTGTCCCTCTGCTAATTTTGAAATGTTTTTTGCGTCTACGTTAGTTATGTATATTTTTTTTAACCGATTTTGCATGCCGTTGACAATGGTTATTGCTGATTTCGGAATGTTAAGCATTTTTGCCAAAAAGTCAATAAGTTCTTTGTTGGCTTTGCCGTTTTCCGGTACGGAAACGACGTTTATTTTTAAATAAGTCTGATTGTGTTCGTCAAAAAACAATCCGTTTATTCGACAACAAGAAGAGTTAGGGGTTAACCTAACTCTTAGTATATAGCCATTGTCTTTTTCTTCAAAAAACATGGGTGGATTAAACCCAAAGGTGGTTTATAACACCATTTCTCTTAAAACGTAAATCAGGCGGGCAACAAAAAACAGCGCCAACAGTAAAATAAACGGCGAAGCATCAAAGTCAGCAAATGGCGGAATTTTTGCCCGGATTTTTTTGTATACCGGTTCTGTTGCCATTTTTAAGATGTCCATAAATTTTTGGGCATATTTGTTGGTTATGCTGATAATCTTGAAATGTAACAGCCAGAATAACACAATTTCAACAACAACAATTTTGAAATATATGTCAACAACCAAAGCCAGTGTGTCAAAGAAAGGGATTAAAAGCATTCCCATTATTTTTCTCCTTTATATAAAGTTAAAAGTCTCTTTCATTCATTTTTTCATTCAATCGAGCATTTACAATGTTGTACTTTACACGAAATGTATTTTTACGTCCAGATAATTCTTGCAGTTTATCAGCAATTTCTTGCGTCCGCGGCTGTTCGGTTTGTGTGTCCGGTATTGCATGACTAATATGCATTTCCGGTTCACGCGCCAGGTCATGTGCCAATTGGTATTCTTGGGCAATATAGTTTATATCTTCTTCTTCCATTTGGTCAAGTATGGCATTTAAGAGGTTGTCATAATAGTTAAAATCTTCGTCTAAATCATCATCATCGTCATGATTGATGTTAAGATTAATTTTTTGTTGGCGGGTAATATCATAACCGAAGGGTAATTTTGCCAAGCCGCGATATAATTTATAATAAGGAACTGCCGCTTCATATTCGGCTCGTGATATTTCTTTGTCGGCTTGATTGCGCGTGCGGTTTTCAATGGCTGAGCGCATTTCGCGTAATTTGGCAAGTTTGTAACGTATTTGTTTGGCTTTTTCATGAGCTTCAGGGTTTTTACTGCTTTGATAAAGCCCTAAGCAAACCAGTAGTTCTGCCTCGCGTTGGTGGCTGAAATCAAGAAATTCGTTTCTTTTTTCTAAATCTTCTTCAGTGACAAAACCGTCGTTCATATTTTTTAAAATATCGGTTGTTTCGTCCAGCCAACGGAAATATTCCTGTGAAGATGAGGTTTCGCTATTGATGTTTTCTATGCTTTGAGCAATCATGGATTGTAAATCCTGTGCGTGTTCAACACTCTTGCCGCTGCCTAAATTTTCAATCGTGTTGGCAACTTCATAACGCAAATCTGATGCCGAAATATTGCGACCGCCAATTTTTACTTGTCTATCCTGCGGGGCAAAAATTGTTTCCCGTGTTGCTTGGCGCATTGCTTTTTCGTTAAGGTCTTTATAAGTAGAAAGCAAGGCACGTTTGATAATTTCTGTTTCTTTTTCTTTTTTGATGTTTTCTTCTTCGCGTTGTACGTCATATTTATCCATGTTGCATCTCCTGTGGCTTTATTTAAGCATCTTCGAAAATGATTTTTCCTTGCTCAATCCAGATGATTTTATCAACCACCCAATTGCTGATTTGTTCAATCTTTTCAAGTTCAATGCCAACGGCTTTGCCGATGTTGCCAATAAAAACGACCTCGTCATCGCTTAAATCGCTGTCGGAGTGCCCCAGTAAGCAGAGCTCTTTTATCAGCTCTAAATAAACGCGCCGATTGCCTAGTTTTTTTATTTCGTTTAAAATATTTTCTTCTGTTTGAAAGTCGAAAATTTGAGAAGATTGTTGAATTTGAAATTTTTCGGCAGCGTCTTTAATATATTTGATTTCTTCTTCATCAAGCCGACCGTCAATTTTTGCCATATAGGCAAGCGCTTTTAAAAAGATGATTTTTTGTTCTTCGCTTAATTTTGATATAAAGCTGTTGGCTTCCAGAGTTTCAGTATAAGTCATAATTGTTGGTTTCCTCTATTTGTTTGATAACATCATAATGCTATTTCTGATTTTTTCAATAAAAAAAGAAAGTTTTTGATGTTGCCGGCAAAATTAAAAAAGTGTTTGAAAAATATTAAGGATTGGCATAGCATAATAGACAATTAAATAAAGATTAAAAGAAAGAAGCATGTCTAAAAAATATTTTATCAAAACTTTTGGCTGCCAGATGAATGTGTATGATTCACACCGGATGGCGGTTATGTTGGAAAATTTGGGGTTTGTGCCGGCAAAAAATCAGACCGAAGCGGATTTGGTGTTGTTTAATACCTGTCATATTCGGGAAAAAGCCGCAGAAAAAGTTTTTTCCGATTTGGGACGCGCGTATTTAATTAAGCAAGAGCGTGCCGAAAAAGGGTTGGATACAATCATCGGTGTTGCCGGCTGCGTCGTGCAGGCCGAAGATGAAGAAATTGCCAAACGGGCGCCGTATGTTGATTTTGCTCTCGGACCGTTGACATATCATCGCTTGCCGGAGATGTTGGCAAAAATCAGCCGTAAGCACGGAACAACATTAATAGATACGGATTTTCCGGCTGAGGCAAAATTTGATTTTCTGCCGGAAAACCGTGCTGAGGGCGGATGTTCTTTTTTGGCGGTGCAGGAAGGCTGCAACAACTTTTGCACTTATTGCGTGGTGCCTTATACCCGCGGTGCGGAATATTCACGGCCGGTGGCGGAAGTGGTGGCGGAGGCAAAGCGTTTGCTGGCAACCGGTACCTTGGAAATCAATCTGTTGGGGCAAAATGTTAATTCATATCATGGTGAAGACGAATCCGGCAAAGAACGGAATTTAGCCTATCTTTTGCAAAAAATTGCTGAATTGGATGGTTTGAAACGGCTGCGTTACACGACTTCTTATCCAGCCGATGTCGATGATGATTTAATCGCCTGTCATCGGGATTTGCAGGTATTGATGCCGTATTTGCATTTGCCGGTGCAGTCCGGTTCGGATAAAATTTTGAAGACGATGAACCGTCGTCATGACCGCAAGCAATATCTTGAGGTGATTGAAAAATTGCAAAAAGCTAATGACAAGCTGCGTTTTTCATCGGATTTTATTGTCGGTTTTCCGGGAGAAACAGATGCAGATTTTGAACAAACCTTGAGTTTGGTCAATGAAGTTAAATATATTCAAGCTTTTTCTTTTAAATATAGTCGTCGGCCGGGAACGCCGGCAGCCGTGATGCCCGGACAGGTGGAAGAAAAGGTTAAAAAAGAACGTTTGGATATTTTGCAAAAGCTGTTGTTTGATTATCAAACAAAATTTAACGAGGCTTGCATCGGAAAGGCTTTTGAGGTGCTGTTTGAACAAAAAGGACGGCACAAAGGACAACTTATCGGTCGGACGCCGTATATGCAGAATCTGCATGCGAAAGCCGATGAAAATATGTTAAATAAAATTGTTGAAGTTCGGGTTACGGACGCAACGACAAATTCTTTAAGCGGAGAGGTATTATAATGGCTGAGATTGAATTGGAACTTTTTAATAATCAATTGGTGCAAAAGCTGGTCGGTGTTTCGGATGCGAATCTGAGGCTGATTGAAAAAATGCTCAATGTGGAAATTTTGAGCTTTGGCAATCAGATTACGATTAAAGGCAGTCCAAAAGAAGTTGAGGAAGCCAAAGCCGCTATCAATGTTTTGTATGACAAGGTCAGCAAAAATATTGAAGTCGGTGAGCAAGAAGTCAAGGCTGCGGTACGGATTTGCAGCGATTGTCATAATGATGAAGAAGTGCAAAACTTAAATGAAATCGTTTTGAAAACCAAAAAACGATATATTTATCCGCGTTCGGCAACACAAGCCAAGTATATTCAAGAGATGATGAAAAATGAGTTGGTGTTTGGTCTTGGTCCTGCCGGTACGGGTAAAACTTATCTGGCGGTGGCGTTGGCGGTTTCTATGATGTTAGAAGGCGCGGTTGATAAAATCATCTTGTCGCGTCCGGCGGTGGAAGCCGGTGAAAATTTGGGCTTTTTGCCGGGGGATTTGAAGGAAAAAGTTGATCCGTATTTGCGTCCGTTGTATGACGCTTTGTATGAGATGCTGCCGGCTGAACAGGTAGATAAAAAACTGGCGCTGGGCGAAATTGAAATCGCACCGTTGGCGTTTATGCGCGGTCGGACGTTATCCAACGCTTTTGTGATTTTGGACGAGGCGCAAAACACCACACCGATGCAGATGAAGATGTTTTTGACCCGACTGGGCGAAAATTCACGCATGGTGGTCAACGGCGATTTAAGCCAAGTTGACTTGCCGCGGGGAACGGTTTCGGGGTTGCGTGATGCGTTGGATACCTTGAAGAATATCAGCAATATCAGCTCTGTTACGTTTAGTGCGGCTGATGTTGTGCGTCATGGTTTGGTGGCTAAAATCGTTAAAGCTTATGAAGAAAAAAGCAAAAAGTTGCAGGAAAATGACAAAGATTAAAGTATTTGTTGATATTGAAGAGGCAAAATGGACGGCGGCGGTGGAGAACATCGCTGCCGTTGTTGAACGGGTCAAAGAGGCCGTGTTTAAAAGAGTGGAAGGCGAGGTTGATTTTTTGGCACTGCCTAAAACTTTTGGCGTTAATCTTTGTTTGAGCAACGATACGGCGGTGCATAAGCTTAATATGGAATTTCGGCATATGGACAAGCCGACGAACGTGCTTTCTTTTGCCAATCTTGACGATCCGGATTTTGATGATGTTTTGGCACATGAAGAGTTTGTGGAATTGGGCGATATTATCGTGGCGTTTGAGACCATGGAGCGGGAAGCTGAAGAACAGGGTGTTTCTCTGCATGATCATTTTTGCCATTTGTGGACGCATGGGCTTTTGCATATTTTAGGCTACGACCATATGACTGCAGAAGAAGCCGCGGAAATGGAATCGCGCGAAATAGATGTTTTGGCAAAATTAGGTGTTGATAATCCGTATCGGGAGTAAACGGTGGCAGAGCAAACGGCAGAAAAAAAAGAAAATTTTTTTATTAAGCATCGCAAGACAACGGCTTTGGTGCTTGGTTTGGCGGCGGCATTCGGGTTTGCGCCAAGTTATGCCGTGCTCGTGACGTTGTGTTCATTGCTTGCAGCGTTTGTTTTAACCGATAAAATGCAAAATTTGCGGCAGGCGGCAGCTGTTGGTTATTGGTATGGTTTCGGTATGTTTGCTGCCGGTTTTTATTGGATCGGCAACGCGTTGTTGATTGATGTTGCGGCATTTGGTTGGCTTTATCCGTTTGCATTGTTCGGCGCCGGTGCTTTTTTTGGTTTGTTTACGATTGTGCCGTTTATGCTTTGGCATCAGTTTTCGGCTTTGGGTGTGTGGCATAAAATAGTTGCTTTTGCTGCGGCATGGGTGTTGATGGAATGGGTCAGAAGTTTTATCTTAACCGGTTTTCCTTGGAATCCGCTGGGTTCGGTTTTTGCTTTTCATCCGGTCTGGATGCAGACGGCAAGCTTGTGGGGCGTTTACGGCTTGAGCTTTTTGGCGGTTTGTTTGGCCGGAAGTTTGTATGTGTATTGTTACGGGCAAAAACGCGGTGCAGTCGTTTTTTTTGCAATGCTATTATTTATGATGGGTTTCGGGGCATGGCGCGTCGGGCAATATAAGCCTTATGCCGGAGAAATTACCGTACGGTTGGTGCAACCATCTATTCCTCAACAGATGAAATGGAAACGAGAAATTTTGGAAGAAAATTTTGCCGCTTATATTGAGATGAGCCGACAAAAACCGTTGACAGATATTGATTTTGTTATCTGGGGCGAAACGGCAATACCGTTTGATTTGGATCGGGATTGGCGGCATTTGCAACAGCTAAAGGGAGCCGTGCCGCCGCAAGGTTATCTGATTGGCGGCATGGTGCGTTTTGATGGTGAAAAAGCCTATAATTCGTTATATGTCTTTAATGAAGAAGGCGGGGTCGAAGGCTTTTATGATAAAAGTCATCTGGTGCCTTTCGGCGAATATATTCCGTTAAGAAAATATCTGCCGGAATGGATAAAACCGGTGGCGGCGAATATGGCAGATTTTGGCGCCGGAAAAAAGTATAAAAATATTAAAATAGGCGATTATCCGATTTTTGGCGCGTTGATTTGTTACGAGATTATATTTCCGGGGGAGGTGGTCAATCCAAACGAGCGCCCCTCTTGGCTGGTGGTTTTGAGCAATGACGGGTGGTATGGCGACAGCGCCGGTCCGTATCAGCATTTGGCAGCGGCACAGATGCGCGCGGTTGAAGAGGGGGTTACGGTGGTGCGCAGCGCTAATTCTGGTATCAGTGCGGTTATCAATCCGGTTGGGCAGGTTGTTGCCAGTTTGCCACTTAATGAAGAAGGCATTTTAGATGTCAGGTTGCCGCATTATCTGCAAATATCTACGTTTTACAGTCGGTGTAAAAATATACCTATCTTTTTTTCTATTGTCTTAATTTTGAGCGCTCTGATAATCTATGTTAGGTTGATAAGTGCGAACAATACAAAAAATAGTTGACTTGTTTGGTATAATCGGTTATTGATGTTGATATTACATTTTATGGGGGACTAGTTGATTATGGAATTGAAAAAAGAAAAATCTGTCCGCGGAAGAGTGGCTGAAGGCGTGCCTAATCCGGTTGATGTGCATGTTGGCAATCGTATTCGGTTGCGGCGAACTATTTTAGGATATAGCCAACAGTTTATGGCACGTAAACTCGGTTTGACGTTTCAACAGGTGCAAAAGTATGAAAAAGGCTGCAACCGCGTGGGTGCCAGCCGCTTGTGGGATATCAGCAAAGTTTTGAAAGTGCCGATGGATTTTTTCTTTGAAGATATGGATAAATCGGTTGAAAGCCAAAGCCCGATGATGTTGACTATGCCTGATAATGAAGAAATCAGCATGTTGGCTGAAGATACCGATGATATAGATTTGGATCCGATGAAAAGAAAAGAAACTTTGGAGCTTGTTCGGGCTTATTACCGGATTTCTAATCGAAAAATTGCTAAAAATTTATTTGATTTGATTGTGAGTATGTCGAGATCAAATTCAACGATGGCCGATGAATAAAGCTTGATTATTTATGGTTTTTAAAGTAAAAAAATCCCGTATAGTTGTTTAACGGGATTTTTTTATGCAGCAGAGAGAAGTTTTAATGTGTCAGATGAATGTGCCAAAATTTTTCGGAAGAAGAAAAGGACGGGTTTTGCATAAGACTAAAAGCGTATTGTTGGCAAGGTTTTTGCCGAAAATTAAAATCGGGTTAAATACGTTTTTTGATAAGAAAAGTTTGTTTGGGAAGCCGGTTCAAAAAGTATGTTTAGAAATAGGGTTCGGCGATGGGGCGCATTTGGCAGGCTTGTCTTACAAACAACCTGATATCGGCTTTATTGGGGTTGAGGTTTTTCAAAACGGGGTGGCAAATTTGTTGAATTTGTTGACCGGTGTGAAAGAAGGTAATCATATTCCGGAAGATATTTGCCTTTTACCAGAACGAGAAGATAATGTCAGAGTTTTTGATGACGATGTTCGTTTGTTGTTTCCACAAATTCCGGATGGCTTTATAGACAAGGTTTATTTGTTGTTTCCTGATCCATGGCCGAAAAAAAAGCATGCCGCGCGGCGCTTTATCAATCCGGGAAATTTAAAAGAATTGGCGCGGATTATTTCTCCCGGCGGGGTGCTGCAGATAGCGACTGATCATAAAATATATAAGTCATGGGTGTTGCACACGATGCACGATAATCCGGATTTTAAGTGGATGGCAAAAACATCAAACGATTGGCGTTATCCGCCGGCGGACTGGGTTGAAACCAAATATCAAAAAAAAGCCGTACGCGAAGGGCGGAAGCCGGTCTTTTTTGAATATGAGCGGGTTTAATATTCCGGATAGGTGGTTATTGTCGGTTGGATATTGGGTTCGGTTATGGTTTTGATGTCGTTTAGCGGAAATGACTGCACATCGTATATCCGGTCGCCGCTTTGATAAAGTGTGTTTTGAATTTGGTTTTGCTCTTCTTGAGGTGTTTCTGAAAAAGGAGCCGGATTTTGTTCAGACGTTTGATTTATGATGTCTGACGGTGTGGTTTGGCTTGGTTTTGTTTCGGGGACGGCGGAAAGAGATTGTTGCGATGTTTGAGCGGCAGGTACTGTGTCCGGGACGGTTATAATCGGGTTGCCCAGTGGGTTGGGTGCATCTTCAGGCTGGACGACCATAAACTGATTTTCTTTTCCGCCGGCAGTTTCGGCAGCGCCGTAAACAACGGTTGGGGTCTGTGCTTGTGCAGGAAAAATATACAGCAGGAATAAAATAAGCGTTCTTACCATCGGCATACCTCATTAATTATGCTTATATAAATATGTTTTGGTTTGATGTTTTAAAGATTTAGGACATGATTTTTATGGTGTCAAAAATTCCTTTATAATCATTTTTATTGGTTTTCGGTTTGGGAAAATAATTTGGTAAATGTTTGTGCATGTAAGTAATGGTGAACAAACGCACAGAACAGGTAAAACCGAGTTTGGGATCTTTATTGCTTTCAATAATTTCAAAAAGTCGTTTGCGTTTGATATTTTCACGCCGGCAGATATCATCAACGGCCTCCCATTCGGGCATAGCCAAACGCATGCTTGTTTTACGATCAAAGACTGAGATAACGCGGTTTGCTAATTTGGTCATTTGGATCTCCTTTCTATGAACAGTTGCTTAATAAACAAATATATACTTATAGTAGAAACAAGAAATTTGCAACTATTAATTTATTTTTTTCAGCAACATTTTTAACAAAGTGTGTTTTTATTATATTTTATATTTTAGACTCAATGGACTCAATAGACTCAAAATGGTTAATGCGAAGAATTGCGAATTGACTCAAACAGAGTCAGGCTAACGGCTGGCGGTGTTAACTTTTTTTTGATTTTTTGTGCATTTTTTGCTTGCAAAGTTTGTTTTGCTATGTTATAAGCCCCTCACAACGTTTGTTCGGGGTCTTTAACAAACCTCGGTGATGTTAAATATAAAATATAGGGCAAAGCGTTGCTATAGAACGATTTGTCAGTGTTTTAACAAGTTAAATGGCAGGGTTCCGTTAAGGTGGCTTTTGCCGTTTAGTTATAGGGAATAATAAAAACTATGATGGAAACCCAAAATATAAGAATCCGCCTTAAGGCTTTTGACCATCGTTTGCTTGATCTTTCTACTAAAGAAATCGTGCATACAGCCAAAAGAACGGGCGCAAATGTCAGAGGACCTATTCCTCTGCCGACCAGAATTGAAAAGTTTACGGTGAACCGTTCGCCGCATGTTGATAAAAAGTCGCGCGAACAATTTGAGATCCGTACTCATAAGAGACTTCTGGATATTGTAGATCCGACACCGCAGACGGTTGACGCTTTGATGAAGCTTGATTTGGCTGCCGGCGTGAATGTTGAGATTAAGTTGTAATAATAAATTTTAATGTTGGCGTTTTGAAATATGAGGCGTCAACCAATTAGAAAAGGAAAAAATAATAATGCGTACAGGTCTGATCGCAAAAAAATTGGGAATGTCCCGCATTTTTGAGGCAAACGGCGTTCATGTTCCGGTTACGGTTTTAAGCGTAGACGGGCTTAAAGTTGTTGCTGTTAAAACTGTCGAAAAGGATGGATATACTGCCGTTCAATTAGGAACCGGCGCCATTAAGGCTAAAAACGTATCCAAACCGATGAAAGGACATTTCGCAAAAGCTAATGTTGAACCGAAAAAGAAGTTGGGTGAGTTCAGAGTTTCTGAAGATTGCCTGCTTTCGGTCGGGAACGAATTGTCGGTTGAACATTTTGTTCCGGGACAGTATGTCGATGTTTGTGCAACCTCAATCGGTAAAGGTTTTGCCGGTGTTATGAAACGCCACAATTTTGCCGGTTTGGAAGCTACGCACGGCGTTTCGATTTCGCACCGTTCACATGGTTCTACCGGTCAAAGACAAGATCCGGGTAAAGTGTTTAAAGGCAAAAAAATGGCTGGTCACATGGGTGCTGAGCGGGTAACTGTTCAAAACCTCAAAGTTGTTGCCATTGATGCTGCCAGAGGCTTGATTATGGTTAAGGGCGCTGTTCCGGGGTGTGAAAACACTTGGGTTCGGGTTACAGATGCCGTTAAAAAAACAGCCAATGTCCAGCTGCCGATGCCGGCCGGATTGAAAAAAGTTGATGAACCTGTTGCAGTTAAAGCCGAAGAAGCAGCTCCGGCTGAGAATGCATAAGATTGTAAGGATTGAAAATTATGAAACAGGACATCTTAAATTTAGATAACAAAAATGTCGGTACGATTGAACTTGACGACTCGATTTTCGGGCTTGAAGTCCGTGCTGATATTTTACACCGTGTTGTTGTTTGGCAACTCGCCCGCCAGCAGGCTGGTACCCACCAGACCAAAGGCCGTTCTGATGTTGCTTTGACACCTGCAAAGCCGTTTAAGCAGAAAGGCAGCGGCAATGCACGTCAAGGTTCTCGTAAAGGGACTCAGTTCCGTAAAGGCGGTATCGTGTTTGGTCCGGTTGTCCGTGATCATTCGCACGATTTGACCAAAAAATTCAGAAAACTCGGTTTGAAGACGGCTCTCTCCGCGAAAGCCAAAGAGGGCAATCTTGTTATTATTGATCAAGCAAAGTTGTCAGCGCCGAAAACAAAAGATTTGCAAGCCAAGTTGGATGTTTGCGGTTTGAAGAACTGCTTGTTTATTGATGGCAAGGAAGTGGATGTAAACTTTGCGTTGGCCAGCCGTAATATCGCAGGCGTTGACGTTCTGCCGACAATCGGGGCTAACGTATATGACATCTTGAGAAGGGACAAACTGGTATTGACCAAAGATGCGGTTGAATGCTTGAAGGAGAGATTGAAATGATAAAAAATCTTAAAAAATCAAACAATGTTACCGCTAAAATGTACGATACATTGGTTCGTCCGGTAATTACCGAAAAATCTATGGTTTCATCGGAAGCCGGCAAAGTTACCTTTATGGTTCCGTTGTCAGCAACTAAAGATGAGGTTAAGGCCGCCGTTGAAACAATTTTCAACGTTAAGGTAAATAAGGTAAATACCATTCGTCAGTTCGGCAAGGTAAAAGTATTCCGCGGCCGTCAGGGTGTGCGCTCTGACTATAAAAAAGCCGTTGTGACGCTTGCCGAGGGTCAAAACATTGATGTTACAACAGGAATTTAGTCATGGCTTTAAAAACATTTAAGCCCACATCTCCGGGGCTTCGTCAGCTGATTATTGTTGACAGAAGCGAATTGTACAAAGGTGCACCGGAAAAAACATTGACAGTCGGTTTGACCAAAACCGGTGGGCGTGATAATTTTGGACATGTTACAAGTCGGAGAATCGGCGGCGGACATAAACGCAAGCTGAGAGTTATCGACTTCAAACGCAATAAATTTGATTGTGAGGCAACAGTCGAACGGATTGAATATGACCCGAACCGCACATCTTTCATTGCTTTGATTAAGTATGAAGATGGTACGTTGGCTTATATTTTGGCTCCGCAAAGATTGAAAGCCGGTGATAAAGTTATCGCTTCGGCTAAAGCTGATATCAAACCCGGCAATGCGATGCCTTTGAAGAGCATGCCGGTTGGTACGATTGTCCACAATGTTGAGTTAAAGGCTGGTAAAGGTGGTCAGTTGGCTCGCTCAGCCGGCTGCTATGCTCAAGTTGTCGGTAAAGATGCCGGTTATGCCCAATTAAAATTGAGCTCCGGTGAATTGAGAATCGTTCGTGAAGAATGTCTGGCAACGGTTGGTGCCGTTTCTAATCCGGACAATCAAAACAAGTCGCTTGGCAAAGCTGGTCGTTCCCGCTGGATGGGTATCAGACCGGTTGTCCGCGGTGTTGCGATGAACCCGGTCGACCACCCGCATGGTGGTGGTGAGGGCAGAACTTCCGGCGGCCGTCATCCGGTTACGCCGTGGGGTAAGCCGACCAAAGGCGCTAAGACTCGTTCTAACAAGAAGACGGATCGCTTTATTATGAGATCACGTCATGATAACAAGAAATAATAAGGAGAAAAACTAATGACACGTTCCGTTTGGAAAGGACCTTTTGTTGATGGTTATCTTCTTAAGAAAGCTGATGCTGCCAGAGCTTCAGGACGTAATGAAGTGATTAAAATTTGGTCACGTCGTTCCACGATGTTGCCGCAGTTCGTCGGTTTAACTTTCGGCGTTCACAATGGTCACAAATTTATCCCGGTTTTAGTTACCGAAGATATGGTTGGCCACAAGTTCGGTGAATTTGCACCGACCCGTACTTTTTACGGGCACGCCGCAGACAAGACAGCGAAGAGAGGTTAATTATGGGAAAAACTAAAGATGCAAGAAGAGTAGCTCAAAATCAGGCGATGGCCGTTTGCCGCTCTATCCGCACCAGCCCGCGTAAACTGAACTTGGTTGCCCAGTCTATCCGCGGTCTGTCGGCTGAAAAAGCTGTCGCAGAGCTCTCTTTCTCAAAGAAGAGAATCGCTAAAGTTGCATTGGGGTTGCTGCAATCAGCCATTGCCAATGCTGAAAACAACCACAACCTGAATATTGACAAGCTCGTTGTCAGCGAGGCTTTTGTCGGTAAAGGTTTAGTTATGAAACGTATGCATGCACGCGGTCGCGGACGCGGAGCTCGGGTGTTAAAGCCGTTCTCCAGCCTGACTGTCGTTGTTACCGAGCGTGGGGAGTAAAAGAGATGGGACAGAAAGTAAATCCTACCAGTCTTCGTTTGGGCGTTAATCGCACTTGGGACTCTCGTTGGTATGCTGATGATGACAAGTTTACCGACTATCTCCACGAAGATTTGAAAATTAAAGAATTCTTGAAAGAAAAATTGGCTCAAGCAGGTGTTAGCCGTATTGTGATTGAACGTCCGGCTAAGAAAGCCAGAGTTACAATTCATTCTGCCAGACCGGGTGTCGTTATCGGCAAAAAAGGTCAGGATATTGAGAATTTAAGAAAAGAAATTCAGAAACTGACATCTTCAGAAGTTCAGTTGAATATTCTGGAAGTCAGAAAACCTGAGTTGGATGCCAAATTGGTGGCTGATTCGGTTGCCCAACAGTTGGAAAGACGCGTTGCTTTCCGTCGGGCGATGAAGCGCGTGATGCAGTCTGCCCTGCGTTTGGGTGCAGAAGGTATCAAAGTTTGCTGCAGTGGTCGTTTGGGCGGTGCTGAAATTGCCCGTACCGAATATTACCGTGAAGGCCGCGTGCCTTTGCACACTTTGCGTGCCGACATTGATTATGCTACCTCTACGGCTCATACCACTTATGGCGCTTGCGGCGTTAAAGTGTGGATCTATAAGGGCGAAATTATGGCTCATGATCCGATGGCTCAGGACAAAAAACTGGCTGAACAGAAATAAGATAGCGAGGTTAGAATAAGATGTTAAGTCCAAAACGTATGAAGTTCCGCAAACAGCATAAAGGCCGCATTCACGGCTTGGCCAAAGGCGGATCAACATTGAGTTTCGGTACATACGGCCTGAAGGCTTTGTCTCCGGAACGCGTTACGGCGCGCCAAATTGAGGCAGCTCGTCGCGCGATTACCCGTGAGATGAAGAGAGCCGGCCGCTTATGGATCAGAATTTTCCCTGATGTTCCGGTGTCGGATAAGCCGGCCGAGGTTCGTATGGGTAAAGGTAAAGGTGCTGTTGAATTCTGGGTTGCAAGAGTAAAACCGGGTCGCATTATGTTTGAGGCGGAAGGTATTGATGAAGAAACCGCTCGCAGAGCATTTGCCCTTGGTGCTGCAAAATTGCCGGTCAAAAGCAAATTTGTTCAGCGCTTGAATTCGGATAGAGGAGAAGCATAATGGTTAAAACAAAAGATTTGCGTGCTATGACGATTGATGAGTTGGAAGCTAAACTGACCGAAAATAAAAAGGAACAGTTTAACTTACGTATTCAACAATCTACGGGGCAATTGACCAATACGGCTCAAATCCGTAAAGTCCGCCGCGAAATAGCCAGAATCAACACGCTCTTAGATGAGCGCAAGAAGAATAGTTAGGAGAAAAGATATGCCTAAAAGAATTCTTCAAGGTGTTGTTGTTAGCGATAAACAGGATAAAACCGTCGTGGTCAGCGTAGAGCGTCAGGTGATGCATCCTGTTTACAAAAAGTTCGTGAAGAAGAGCAAAAAATATGCCGCTCACGATGAAAATAACCAGTTCAAAGTCGGTGATAAGGTTTCGATTATTGAATCTAAGCCTTATTCAAAGACGAAAACTTGGACTGTATTAGTTGATAACGCCTAGAAAAGAAGGAATTAGAAAATGATACAGATGCAAACCAACCTAGATGTTGCAGATAATTCTGGAGCACGTCAGGTGCAGTGCATTAAAGTTCTTGGCGGGTCCAAGAGAATGCATGCTTCCGTAGGTGATGTTATTGTTGTTTCAATTAAGGATGCGATGCCCAAAGGGCGCGTCAAAAAAGGCGATGTTTGCAAAGCAGTTATTGTCAGAACCGCCAGCGATATTCGCCGCAAAGACGGCAGCGTCATCCGTTTTGACAGCAACGCAGCAGTTCTTATCAACAAAGACGGCGAGCCGATTGGTACTCGTATCTTCGGCCCTGTCACCAGAGAGCTGCGCGCAAAGAAATTTATGAAAATCATTTCATTAGCACCGGAGGTATTGTAATGCCTAAAATGAAAATTAAAAAAGGTGATAAAGTTATTATCTTGTCAGGTGATGACAAAGGTAAAACCGGCGAAGTTTTGAAAGCGATGCCCAAAGAGAGCAAGGTGGTTGTTCAAGGTGTCAATTTGGTTAAAAGACACACCAAGCCCAGCCAGACCACTCCCGGCGGAATTGTGACCAAAGAAGCCGCTATTCACGTTTCAAACGTCGCGATTGTAACTTCGGACGGGAAAGCTTCCCGCATTGGTTACAAGGATGACAAAGGGACTAAAGTGCGTGTTGCACGTAAATCCGGTGAAGTAATCGATAAATAGGAGAAAATTTTATGACAAACTTTGAAAAACTTTACAATGAAGTCATAAAGAAATCTCTTGTGGAAAAATTCGGTTACAAGAACCCACACGAGATTCCGAAGCTGACGAAAATTGTATTGAACATGGGTATCGGCGATGCCGTTACCGATAAGAAAAAGCTCAACAACGCTATGGAAGAGCTGGCTTTGATTGCCGGTCAGAAGCCGGTGATGACGACGGCTCGCAAATCCATTGCGACATTTAAGTTGAGAGAAGGTATGCCGATTGGCTGCAAAGTGACGTTGCGCTCTACCAGAATGTATGAATTCTTGGAAAGACTGATTAATATGGCTTTGCCGCGCATCAGAGACTTTCACGGCATATCGGGCAAAAACTTTGACGGCAAAGGCAATTTCGCTTTTGGTATCAAAGAGCAGGTTATTTTCCCGGAAATCAACTATGAGAAAGTTGAAGACGTCCGCGGAATGGATATTGTGATCTGCACATCGGCCAAAACAGATGAAGAAGCTAAGTTTTTGCTGACTTCATTTAACCTGCCTTACAAGAAATAAGCGGAGATTTTACCATGTCAAAGACAAGTTCAGTATATAGAAACTTGAAAAGAGTAAAGATGGCTGAGAAGTATGCTAATCGCCGTCAAAAATTAAAAAACGTCGTTATGGACAAGAACGCTTCTCCGGAAGAACGTTTCCAAGCGACTTTGAAATTGGCCGCACTGCCGCGCAACTCTGCCAAAATCAGAGTGAGAAACCGCTGCAAATTGACCGGTCGTTCACGTAGTTATTACCGGAAGTTCGGTTTGAGCCGTGTGGAACTCAGAAACATGGCCAGCTTCGGCGAAATTCCGGGTTTGGTAAAATCAAGCTGGTAAGGAGGAGATATTATGTCAATGACTGATCCTTTGGGCGATATGCTCACACGCATTAGAAACGCACAAAGAGCGAAGAAAAGTGATGTTGTATCACCGGCCTCTCGCCTGCGTGAAAATGTTTTGGAAGTTCTGAAAAAAGAAGGCTACATTGAAGGTTATGAAAAACGCAATGTTAAGCCGGGCATTGATGAACTCGTCATTAAATTAAAGTACCATGAAGGTGCTTCGGTTATAACTGAAATTTACCGCGTTTCGACGCCGGGCCGCCGCGTTTATTCAAGCGTTAAGGACCTGCCGAGAGTGTATAACGGTTTGGGTATTTCCATTGTTTCCACCCCGCAAGGTGTGATGAGCGACAATGATGCCCGTAAAGCCAATGTCGGCGGTGAAATTTTGTGTCAGGTATTTTAAGGGAGAAAACGGATGTCAAGAGTAGGTAAATATCCGGTTGTTATCCCGGCTGGCGTAACGGCTGCTATTGAAGGCAATGTTGTTACGATTAAAGGAAAATTAGGTGAACTTAGCTGCACTTTTGACGACAGCCACATTGCAGCCAAGCTGGAAGACAATAAAATTGTCGTTTCCCCGCTGTCAAGCAGCCAGACGGCTCGTGCTTTATGGGGAACAACCCGTGCAAACATCAACACTTTAGTGAAAGGTGTGAGCGAAGGTTTCACTAAAAATTTGGAACTGGTCGGCGTTGGTTACAAAGCCCGTACTGAAGGCAATAAACTTGTTTTGTCTTTGGGCTTTTCGCATGATGTAAACTTTCCGGCTCCGGAAGGAATTAAGATTTCTTGCGAATCTCCAACCCAGATTAAAATTTTTGGTGTGGATAAACAGCTTGTCGGACAAGTTGCTGCGGAAATTCGCAAATACAGAAAACCGGAACCTTATAAAGGCAAAGGCGTGAAGTATGAAGGCGAATATGTACGTCGTAAAGAAGGCAAGAAGAAATAAGGGATAGGCTTAAGATGAATACACCAAGAAAATTGTTTGAAAAAAGAAAGGCGCGTGTCAGAACCGCTTTGAAAAAAGCCGCCAACGGAAAGTTGAGATTGTCGGTTTTTCGCAGCGGTAAGCATATTTACGCGCAGATTATTGACGATGCCAAAGGTGCAACGGTTGCTTCTGCATCTACTTTGGATAAAGAAGTCCGCGACAGCATCAAAAAGTCATCTACGGTTGAAGCCGCCGGCTTCATTGGTAAATTAATTGCTGAAAGAGCAGCTAAGTCAGGTGTAAGCGAAGTCGTGTTTGACCGCGGCGGCTATATTTATCATGGTCGTGTTAAAGCTTTGGCAGACGCTGCCCGTGCAGCCGGATTAAAATTCTAGGAGAAGTAAGATGGCAGTAGATCGTCATAACAAAAAAGAAAAAACCGAAGAATTGGTCGAAAAACTGGTTCACGTTAACCGCGTTGCCAAGACCGTTAAAGGCGGCCGTACGATGTCTTTTGCAGCCGTTGTGGTGGTTGGCGACCAAAAAGGGCGTGTCGGGTTTGGTTCCGGCAAAGCCGCCGAGGTTCCGGAAGCCATTGTTAAAGCGACCAACGAGGCGAAAAAGAATATGGTTCGCATTCCGCTGCGTGAAGGCAGAACGCTGCATCACGATGTGGCGGGTCGTTTCGGCGCCGGAAAAGTTATTTTAAGAACAGCTCCGGCCGGTACCGGTGTTATTGCCGGCGGTCCGATGCGTGCCGTGTTTGAAGTTTTGGGCGTGCAAGATGTGGTTGCAAAATCATTGGGTTCAAACAATCCGTATAACATGATTAAAGCAACTTTTAACGCTTTGCAGTCTATCAATTCTCCGCGCATGATTGCCGCCAAACGCGGTAAAAAAGTCGGGGATATTGTCAGCCGCCGCGAGAATTCTTCAAACGTTAAAATGGAAAAAGAGGAGGCTTAATCCATGGCTAAAAAGACATTGAAAGTTACTCAAATCGCGAGCCCTATCGGCAAGCCGAAAGACCAGAGAGCAACTTTAATCGGATTGGGCTTGAACAAAATGAATCGCACTGCGGTGTTGGAAGATACGCCGGCAATCCGTGGGATGATTAAAAAGGTTAGCCACCTCGTTAAAGTTGAGGAGTAACGGTTTTACAAAGCAGGCTTCAAGTTGTCCGGTTTGCCCGCTTATGTGGCTGTTTGCACATGGTGCTTACAAATCGGACAACGGTAAGCCCGTTTGTAGAAATCTGTTTATGACAAAACTTTTTATAGTAAAATTAAAAATTAGTTAGGTGAAAGAAAATGAAACTTAATGAATTGAAAAACAATCCGGGAGCGACCAAAGACCGTATCCGTGTCGGACGCGGTATCGGCAGCGGCAAGGGTAAAACCGGTGGCCGCGGCGTTAAGGGTCAGAAATCCCGCTCGGGCGGCGCCAAAAACGGTTTTGAAGGCGGACAAATGCCGATTTACCGTCGTTTGCCGAAACGTGGTTTTAAGAATCCGTTTGCGCTTCATTTTGCGGTTGTTAATCTGGATACTATTCAAAAAGCCATTGATGCCGGCAAGTTGGACGCCAGCGCTATTGATATTGAAGCTTTGTTGAAATCCAGAATTATTTCCGGCAAAAAAGACGGTGTTCGTCTGTTGGCTCGCGGTGCGATTACCACCAGCATCAACATTTCAGTCAACTCCGCTTCCAAGGCGGCGGTTGAGGCGGTTGAAAAAGCCGGCGGTAAAGTCAACGTTGTTGCTTAAGTCGAGAGCTTAGAGTAAGTGCTAAAAAAGCCCACCATTTCAGATGGCGGGCTTTTTGGTATGAAGAGCTTTGGTGCTTTTTGTTTATGGAAATTATGTATGGGGAGGCGATTTGCTTGTAGTACTTTGAGTTCTGCGAGTTTTGGTTTTGGCAAGGTGTTGTTTTATTATGTACAAAAACGCCAGTACGATTGCCAACAAGCCGCCCCATAACGATACATTGATATGAAAAGTAAAATATGTTTCCAGCAATTCGGGGTTTGCGGGGATATACTCGGCGCCTTTGGCGGCGGCAAGGGCGAGGTTTGGTGATTTTGATTGCCCAAGGAAGATATCGTGTTATAATGCAGATATATAAGGAGAAAAAAACAATGGATGAAAAAACAGATTACAGCGACCCGACGGTTTTGGCACAGACGGACACAGCCATTGAGATTATGGCCGGAATGCGGGCAACCCGCATTACGCGTCTTGCTTTGGAAAAAATGAAGCCGGAACAGGAAAGAGACGATAAGCTTATGGCGCGTTTGGAAAGAGAATTGCAACTGCTTAATGAAGAACGTCATTTGATGTATCAAGGCGACCGGGAAACCAGAGATAAAATTTTGAATGAATATTCCAAAGAAATGAAAGAATATCTTGCGGGAAAAAAGAATGACAGAGGATTATAAACTTCCGCCAGAAGTTCACGATGCTATTTGTGAGGAAATAAAAAAAGGTTTATTTGACGGGAAAGAACCGGTTTCAAACCCGCAGATTTTTATTTTGGGCGGTCAGCCCGGTGCCGGAAAAAGCGTTTTAACCAAAAGGGTTTATGAAAATTTTGGCAGTTTTAACCGGTTTGCGCCATCAACTTACGGCGGGGCTTATTCAAAATGTGCGTTCTAAAATTGCAACACCTAAAAACAATCAAGATAATATAAAAGACACGCCGGCTTCTCGCGGTGAAACTATTATCAGAAAAAACAATCAGAATACATTATAAGAATTTCCTTGCAAAAAAGTTTGTTTTCTTTAATATAAGCACTGCCGTCGGTTGACGGTGGTGTCTAACAAACATCTTACAAACAAAAACTCCTTCTTGGGGAGTGGGCGAAATAAGACCTTCGGGTACGAATAAGCCTGACTGAGTTTGTACAGTTTTTGAGCTCCCCACCTTAAAAGTTTTTAAGGTGGTTTTGTTTTAATTTTATAAACAAATTAAGGAGCAAAAAATATGAGTAAAGGAAGCGGCCACGCCAAAGTGGTCAAAAGGTCATTTAACAAACAACTCATGCGTTGCCTGGGCGAATATCGCAAACAACTGGGTTTAAGCGCCTCGCGGGTTTCGGCGGCGACCGGCATTGCCGAAATCAAGTTAAAACGCGCCGAAATAACGGGAAACATTTTGGCGTTTGACATGGCAAAGTTGTTGTATTTTTACCGCAAATGGTTTACGGTCAGCTTGATTGATGAGCAGCCGCTTCATGAACAAATTGTTGTTTTGCTTAATCAAAAGCATGAAACGGGCGAAGATTAAAAACACTTAATATATTATTACTTGTAAAACTTTTTTGTACATAATCCTTTTTATGAGGTTTGTGGGGTTATATTATATGAAAAATATTGACGAATGGGTGTTTTTTTTATATCCTAAAATTGTCAGACATCGGGAGAGAGAAAATGAAACTCAGTCTGCAGGATACTTTTGGCGCGACAATTGAGAAAGGCTCTTATGAAAGGGTGGATTTGAGCCGTGCCAAAGGTTTTTATATTGAACCCGGTGTCAAAATCAAAGTTCTTATTTTAAACAACACTTATCGTGCCAATATTCCCAAGGGAAAATACGGGCGGATTTTTCTTAATCAAGCCAGCGAATTTCATATTGATGAAGAAGCAAAAATCAATAGTTTGATTTTGAGTTCGTCACGTCGTGCCAAAGTGCCGGCTTTGAAATATGATGAAATTAATTTGAGCGGCGCTTCAGGGTTTGAAATCGCGCCCGGCGTGCGTGTAGGGAAACTTTTTTTGGAAGGTTGCCGCCATTTTGTTATTCCGAAAGGGTGGTATCATTTTATTTTTTTAGGCAACGCTTTGGATTATATGATTATGCCCGGTGTGAGACGTTGGCGGATTATCGGTGCCGACCCTAAACTTGTCCGTTTGGCTGAGGAACACGGCAAACAGGCGGAAAACGGATAGTCTCAACAGCGCTTGGCAAGCTTCCGGTAAAAAATTGAGGATAAAGAGAAAATTGTTGCAATAAATTTTTAATTTGTGTATTAGAGTATGCAAAAGGGTTTTTTATGACCCTGTTTATTTGTGTTTTAAATAATGATTTAAGGAAGAAGAAATGGTATCATTGGCAGAAAAAATGGCGGCGAATATGGATATGTCCGCGTTTAGCAAAGCTGACGAACTTAAAAGAAGATTATGGTTTACGATTTTGGCGCTGATTGTGTTCCGTTTGGGTACGTTTATCCCGCTGCCGGGGATTGACGCCAGAGCTTTGTCGGAAATTTTTGCACAGCACTCGGGCGGAATTTTAGGCATGTTTAATATGTTTTCCGGCGGTGCTTTGTCGCGTATGACGATTTTTGCCTTGAACATCTTCCCGTATATTTCGGCTTCCATTATTATTCAACTTGGGCAGTCGGTTATTCCGTCGTTGGCGGCTTTGAAGAAAGAGGGCGAGGCAGGACACCGCAAGGTGACGCATTATACCAAGATTTTGACGGTGTTTATCACGATTATCCAAGGTTATGGTATTGCCGTCGGCTTGGAAAGCATGAGCGCCGGTGCCGGTGCTTCGGTGGTGGTTATTCCGAGCTTTGTGTTTAAGTTTACGACGATTGTTTCGCTGGTGGGCGGCACGATGTTTGTGGTGTGGCTCGGCGATCAGATTACCTCCCGCGGGGTGGGCAACGGTTCGTCTTTGATTATTACCGTTGGTATTATTGCCAACATTCCGAACGCTTTGGCGCAAACTTTTGAGTTGGGTCGAATCGGCTCCATGTCTTTGGGTGTGATTGCCATGTTGTTGGTGATGGCTTTGGCTTTGATTTATATTATCGTGTTTGTGGAACGGGCGCAACGCAAAATCGTTATTCAATATCCGAAGCGTCAGATGGGCATGCGTATGACCGCGGCAGAAAGTTCGCATTTGCCGCTTAAGATTAACCCGACGGGCGTTATTCCGCCGATTTTTGCCAGCTCGTTGTTGCTGCTGCCAATTACGATTGCCAATCTCTCGGCACAAAACGGGCCTTCATGGGCGCAGACCATGAGCCAGTGGCTCGGTCACGGCCAGCCTTTGTATTTGGCTTTGTATGCGTTCTTGATTATCTTTTTTGCCTTTTTCTATACCGCGGTGGTGTTCAATCCGGAAGAAACGGCGGATAATTTGAAAAAGCACGGTGGTTTTATTGCCGGTATCCGTCCGGGCAAAAATACGGCTGAATACTTAGATTATGTTATTACGCGTTTGACGGTTTTGGGCGCGGCGTATTTAACAGCTTTGTGCATTTTGCCGGAAATTTTGATTTCCAAACTTTCGGTTCCGTTTGTTTTGGGCGGTACGACTTTGCTTATCGTGGTGCAAGTAACCATGGACTTTGTAACGCAGGTTCAGTCGCATCTGATTGCTTATCAATATGAGGGGCTGATTAAAAAAGCTGCTTTGGTGCATAACAAGAAAAGAAAATAATAGCCATGGATAAAAACGGAAATGGTTTGCATGTGGTCTTTACCGGAGCCCCGGGTTGCGGTAAAGGCACACAAGCCCGAATCTTGAAAGAACGGGCGCACATATGCCATCTTTCCACCGGTGAAATGCTGCGCACAGAGGCCGCCAAAGACACCCCCTTGGGGCGGGAGCTTAAAGCGGCACTTGATCGAGGCGAATTTGCCACCGATGAGATGATTATCAAAATGGTTTCAAACCGAATTGCTGAGAATGATTGCAAAAACGGTTTTATTTTAGACGGCTTTCCAAGGACACTGCCGCAGGCGGAAGCCTTGGAAGGGATTTTGAGCGAAAAGGGCTTGAAGCTTGACCGCGTGATTGAGATTCAAGTGCCGGATGAGATTATTATGGAGCGTATTTTGGGACGTTATAGCTGTATGAAGTGTGGACAAGGCTATCATGACAAGTTTCAAAAGCCTAAAGTTTATGGTGTGTGTGATGTTTGCGGCGGCACGGAGTTTGCCCGCCGGGCAGATGATAATCGTACGACCGTGCAGAACAGGCTGATTAATTATCGGGCTTTGACGTATCCGACCATCCCCTATTTTGAAAAGAAAGGTTTGCTTTCGTGTGTGGATGGTACCGGAACAATTGAGGCTACGGCGCAAAAAATTGCTAAAGTTCTAGGGCTTAAAGACACAGAAACAGCTGGGTAAACGTTATAAAAGTCTGGTCAGGGCGGTTTTTATGAAAAAAAATGAATTTTTTGTTAAAAACGCTATTGACTCTGAGAATTATTCGAATATAATCCGCTTAATTTTGAAAAGTGGTGATCAACTTTTTAAATGTTTTAATTTTAATGAAAATGGAGAGTTAATTTGGCTCGTATAGCTGGCGTAAATATTCCGACCGCTAAGAGAATAGAAATCGCACTGACGTATATTTTCGGCATCGGAAGAAAAACTGCTCAAGACATTTGTGCAAAATCGGGAATTTCTGTTGACCGTCGTGTACAGGACTTAAGCGATGAAGAAGTTGCTAAAATCCGTGAAGTGATTGATCGGGATTATTTGGTGGAAGGCGAACTTCGTCGCGAAGTCGGCGTTAATATCAAGAGATTGATGGATCTTGGTTGTTACAGAGGTTTAAGACATCGTAAAGGTTTGCCGGTACGCGGACAAAGCACTAAGCAAAATGCTCGTACGCGTAAAGGTAAACGCAAAACAGTTGCGAATAAGAAGAAGTAAGCGAGGTTGCAATGGCTAAAGCAGTAACACAACGTGTTAAGAAAAAAGAAAAAAAGAATATCACTTCCGGCGTTGCCCACGTGAATTCTACATTTAATAATACCAGAGTAACAATCACCGATGCTCAGGGCAATACAGTTGCATGGTCGACAGCCGGTGCACAGGGGTTTAAAGGTTCACGCAAATCAACCCCATATGCGGCACAGGTTGCTGCTGAAGAAGCTGGTAAAAAGGCTCAGGAAAACGGTATGAAAACTTTGGAAGTCGAAGTCAAAGGTCCGGGGTCGGGCAGAGAATCGGCAATTAGAGCTTTACAGGTTATCGGTTTTACAATTACATCAATTCGTGATGTTACACCGATTCCGCACAATGGTTGCCGTTTGAGAAAAAGACGTCGCGTTTAAGATAAGTTTTGTTCGGGCGGAGGTTTTTTAATCTCCGCTGTTTCAGTGTTTTTTATAAAATATATGCATATATAACTTAGAAAAGAGGGTATACCGGTGATTCAGAAAAATTGGCAAGAACTTATTAAACCAACTAATTTAGAAGTTACTTCCGGCGAAGGCGGAAATAAAGCTAAAATAGTGGTAGAACCCCTGGAGAGAGGTTTTGGTTTGACTTTGGGCAATGCCTTGCGCAGAGTTTTGCTCTCCTCGTTGCAGGGTGGTGCGGTAACCGCCATCAAGATTGACGGCGTTCTGCATGAATTTTCAGTTGTTCCGGGCGTCCGTGAAGATGTGACGGATATCGTCTTAAACGTTAAAGGGTTGGCAGTGGCTGTTCATAATGAAGGTCAAAAAATAATGACCTTAAAAGCGGAAGGTCCCTGCACGGTAACGGCAGCAATGATTGAAACCGGTCATGATGTCGAAATTATGAATCCGGATCATGTTATCTGCAATTTGGATGCAGGTGCAAAAATTTCTATGGAATTGACGGTGGATACCGGCAAAGGTTATGTTCCGGCTTATCAGAACAAGCCGTCTGATGCACCTATCGGATTGATTGCCGTTGATGCAATTTATTCTCCGGTCAAGAAAGTGTCTTACAAAGTTGAAAATACTCGTGTCGGTCAAATTACCGATTATGATAAATTAACTTTGGTGGTTGAGACCAACGGCGTCGTTTCGCCGGAAGATGCCGTTGCTTATGCGGCGCGCATCCTGCAAGACCAACTCAAACCGTTTATTAACTTTGACGAGCCGGAAAATGAAGTTGAAGACGTTAAGGAAGAACTACCGTTCAATCGCAATCTCTTGAAAAAGGTTGATGAACTTGAACTTTCCGTTCGTTCCGCCAATTGTCTCAAGAACGATAACATCGTTTATATCGGCGATTTGGTACAAAAGACCGAAGCCGAAATGCTCCGTACGCCAAACTTTGGTCGCAAATCTTTGAACGAAATCAAAGAAGTCCTAGCCAAAATGGGCATCCATCTCGGTATGGAAACCCCGGGTTGGCCGCCGGAGAATATTGAGGAGTTGATTAAGAAATGTGACGACCACTTCTAAAAAGTTCGTCTAACGGTCATCTACTTGCAAGCCCTGTCACTCATGTACTGTTTTGTGTACACTTCGTGACAGGGCTTGCGGCGTATCTGACGCGTTATCCGAACTTTTTAAGCGGCTTGACCGAATGGTGGTTTGGAGTTGCAAGGAAGCTTTCTGCGTATCTGTCTCATTCTTTGCGCTTCTTGTGTAAAAAGGGGTTCGGCGTATCTGACGCGTTATCCGAACTTTTTAAGCGGCTTGTTCGGAGGGTGGCTTGAAGTTGCAAGGAAGCTTTCTGCATATCTGTCTCATTCTTTGCACTTCTTGTGCAAAAAGGGGTTCGGCGTATCTGGCACATTATCCGAACTTTTTAAGCGGCTTATTTGTGCTGATGTTTTGAGATGTATTTTTATTTAAAGTTGATATGCATGTATAAGGAACCTTCTTCAATGACATGGGCACAAGCGTTTCGAATTTGGTTTAAGGTTGCTGTTTGAAGTGTTTTATTATTGTCGGTATTATGAAAATAATAGTTGGCTCCTTTTGAACTCCATATTCTGAGCGTTGTAACATTTTCATATTCTTTGGCATGGTTAATGATGCTTTGACAATAGAATATTTCTGTTTCCCGGTTGTTTAAATTTCTGGCATTTATGCTGAAAGTTCTGGTTTGTCCATTGCCGATTTCGGAGACAGCCATTTCGTGGCCCAGTTTGTCATAAACATGATTAAGGACGTTCTTTTTTATCATATCGCCGGGGATGAGATTCATTTTTATAAAATACGGAATATAACCAACTGATGATGTGTGTGAGGATTTAAATTCGTCTTTATATTCATTTGCCAGATATATTATATAAAATGTTTGTTCCAAACTTTTATTAAGCCGATATTTCATCATGGCTTTAGAGTAACCGGCAATCGCGCCGACGCTTAAAACGCCGATAATAGCCAGCACGCCGAGCATCTCCACCATAGAACGACCGCATAACGGCACATCTGCTTGCCTTCTTCTCGCTCGTGTACTATTTTTGTACACGTCGCTCAAACAAGGCTGCGCATCTGCACCCTTCTTCGGTCGTTCACCTCTTGTGCATAGAGCCGCATCTACTTGCAACTTTTCTCCTCGTGTACCTAATGTTGTACACGTCGTCGAAAAGTTACGGCGTATCTGCAGCCCTCTGCGCAAGAATGAAAATAAGAAGGAAATCGCGTATAATGGCACATCTAAAGCGCTTTTACGCGAAGTCGGAAAATTCACGTACGTCTTTTGTACGCTAGGATTTTCCTCCTCGCTAGAAGGCACTTTATCTGCACCATTCTCCGCAATTTCGTTGTGAGCAGGTGAAGAGGATTTGAAAAAATTGAATAAATTCATAAAAAAGACTCCTAAGAAAAGCCAAAGAACATATACTTGCCCGTCATTCTAAACCGTTTTTTTTTTTTTCAATTTTAAAGAGTCTGGTGGGGATAAGTTTCTACTGTTACTTTATCATCATGCCCCAATCCTCGTCACCCCATGAGCCGACAACGTCGGCGAATTTAGGGGTCTCTTCCTATACATGCGACAGACGCCTAACCTCGAGTGCTAAAGCACTCTCAGGGCGTGACAGGAAAGGGGTAAATTGTGTGGTAGACGCCTTAACCACCGCGCTATCGCGCGGCGGTGGCGTGACGGGGAAGGAAATCGTGTGGTGGTGGCGTGACGGGGAGGGGAAGCGCACTCTTGAGCGTGTGAAGGAAAAGAGAATCGTGCAGAGGTGGGTAATGGAGAAAAGAGGGACATTTATCTTAAAATATTAATTGGTACAAAATGGTATTGATTGATTAAGCAAGATAAAATTTGACAAAAACAATATTTTTGCTAAACTTAAACAAAGGAGTTTGAAGATGAATAGCCATAAGGTTGTAAAAAAAGCTGCCGGCGGCATTTTTGGCAGTGCCGGTTATGTGCTTAAGCTTGCCGAGAGAAATTTGAGCGTTGCTGAAATTGTTTTGAATGGTGCTAGAAATATGGCGGATGGCTTTGTCAAGGCTCCGGAATTTGGTGTTGGCAAGGCTGCTTTTGATATGACCCAAAAAAGTGTGTCAACTTTGGCGAAAAAGTTTATGAAATATAGTAAAAGGATTGCCAGATAATGGAACATGAAAATGATTATCAGGTTATTATTACCCATGAAGGGACTTTGGTTTTTTTGATTAAAAGCCGTGTGCATGAACCGGATAAGCCGTTTATTTTATATGACGGCGGCGATCATGCTACATTTTACCGACGCGAAAATGAAACAATTTTATTAGATTATTTAAATGAAAAAGTTGTTTCTTATTTGCAAAATTCTGAATATGTGGTCGTATTTGAGCTTGATGATGATTTGGAAGATGTCTTTCGTGACTATGAAGTTTATGTAAAACATATTAAAAAAAATGTATTTACGGATAGCTTATAAAACAGTAAAAAGTAAAAAAAAATCGGCTTAATTGCCGATTTTTTTTTACTTTTGTTTGGATTTTTTTACATATTTTAGCAAAGGATTAAGTTGTTGATTGGGTGATGAATTATACTTTGCAAGTATATTATCTAACTGTTGCATTTTTTCTTTGTCATTTTGTTGTTCATAAATAGGTCTTAAATTATGGGCTATTTTTTGTAGCAAAATTCTTTTGCGGGGTTTGGTGATGCGTCTTGATTTATCAGCTTCTTTCAAAGCCTGTTCCAGATAAGGCAAGCTTAACTCTTTATTTTGGGCGGCAATTTTTAATAACGTGTAGCAACGTTCTTCTCCATGCAAAAACTTCATGGCAATTAGAGTTTCCGTTTCAGTCCATTCTTGTATTTTGTGCTGTCTTAACTGCAATTTGGCAATATGTTGCAGTAAACCTAGCTTCTCGGGTTCTTTAGCGTATGATAAAGCTTGTTGATAGTGAAGCTCGGCTTGTTCCATGTCTTCGTTTTGGGTGTCACGGAAACCAGTCGGGCGATAGTTTTCAAGATAACATTCTGCCAAAGCTAGGTTTGTTTTATATAAGTCATTTGTTGTTTCTGCAGCGCTAAGTGCACGGCGATATGCGCTTAAGATGGTTTCTTTGTCGGTTAAACTGTTGCCGAAGCGGTTAAGGCAATAGTTGATACGTTTGTAATCAGAGGTGTATTCCAAAACCTTTTTTAAGCATTCTTTTTCGGCATTGTTTTGGTTTTGTTTGTATTCTTCTTTTTCACCTAACAGAACACGGTGGATAATGGATATGTTGTAATATCCGGCTGCACGTTGTTCAAAATTTAAATATGGTGTGATGTCTTCAAATTTTTCTTGAATGCGATTGGCTTGAAAGGAAGTCATGCTTTTTTGTAAACCACCATTTAAAAAGTTGGTAATCTCACTTTGAACATCGCACACATTTTTGGCCAGTATAAGTTCGGGAATTTGGGAAAAACGAATGTCAAGCTCGTTTAACATATTGCTGCTTATTTCAGTAAGTTCTTCATCACTGTTTTGATATGATGGAAGATCTGCAAAATATAAAAGCAGGGAATATGCTTTGGGCAAGTTTTCATCTAAAGCGGTATTGATAATTGATTTTGAACCATAATTTAAACAAGCTTCCTGAAATTTTGGATCGTTGGAATGTATTTGAAAGGTGCCGTTGCCTAAATTTTTAAGATTGGTAGCGGTGTTGGAAATGATTTCAGCTAAAAGTTCATTGGCTTCAGGTTGCGTTATGAAATAATTATATATTTTTAATGCAATTTTTTCTCTGGACGCCATAGGGGCTGGAAGATGTTTTAATGGTTCGCCGTATTTGTTAACCAGTTGTTTTTTCGTGTCGTTTGACATCAAAATCTCCTTAAATTTTCCGTAATTTGGCTTTATTTTGCCATTTTTGTACATATTTGTCAATAAAAATAATCTCCGCAAAGTGGCGGAGATTATAAAATATGCTGATTTTTTTGATTTTATTTATAATGTTTTTTAGTCAAAGCCATATCTTTTAAGAAGTCTTCCATTTCTTGTTCATGCTCAAGTTCTTCTTTTAAGATATGGGCAGATATACGGAAAGTTTCATAATCTTTGCCGAAACATAAGTCGCAGATGTTTTGATAACGACCGATGGCGCAGCGTTCGGAAGCCAGATTTTGAGCAACGAGCGTGGCGGTATCTTCTTCATGCGGCGCTTCATATTTGCATTTGGCGAGTTTGCTCCAATCATCGGGGCTTAATACCGGCGTATCTCCTAATTGAATAATTCGTTCTGCCAACATATCGGCATGTTCAAGTTCTTCTTTGGCATGTTCGACAAATTCTGCAACGATTGAGGTTCGCATCTGACCAGCGGCAAGTTTGGCTCCCAGCCAGTATTGATAATATGCCAGCCATTCTTCGGCATAAGCTTCGTTTAAGGCTTGTGTGAGCTCGCTTAAATCGGTTTTGATAATTTTTTGTGCGGTTTCAGCCATTTTTTCCTCCTTGTTTTGTAATTGCGGTTTATAGGTATGTGTGTTTTTTGGAAAATCAATTGTAAGATTTTAAAAAATTTTACCGGAGTTTAAGTTTTCTACTTTATACTTTAATTATAGTCATGTCAGAAAGGGGGTAAAATGGTTTTGATTGCACCTAGTATACTGGCTGCTGATTTTGGCAGGCTGCGTGAAGAGGTGGCGGCTTTGGAAAAGGCCGGTGCCGATTTGCTGCATTGCGATGTGATGGATGGGCAGTATGTTCCGAATTTGACTTTTGGCCCGGCGGTGCTTAAAAGTATTAGACCTTATACCAAGCTTGATTTTGATGTGCATTTGATGGTGCAAAATCCTGATAAAATGCTTGCGTGGTTTGCTGATGCCGGTGCTGATATTTTGACCGTTCATGCTGAAGCTTGTCCGCATCTTGACCGGACGTTGGCGGAAATCAAATCTTTGGGTTTGAGAGCCGGCGTTTCACTCAATCCATCAACGCCAGAAAAAGTTTTGACTTATGTTTTGGATAAGGTTGATCAAATATTGGTGATGACGGTTAATCCGGGGTTTGGCGGTCAGAATTTTATTCCGGCACAACTTAATAAGATTGCTCGTGTTAAAGAAATGACTAAAGGGCGTCATATTAAAATAGAAGTTGATGGCGGCATTAACCCGTTAACGGCGGCGGAATGTACGGCGGCAGGTGCTGATATTTTGGTGGCAGGAACGGCGGTTTTTGCCGGTAAGGATTATAAGAAAAATATAGAGGCTCTGCGTTAGTTTGTGATGTGTTTGGGAGAAGAGCAATGGCGACAGTTATGGTGGTGGAAGATGAAGAAGCATTAGCCTTGCTGCTAAAGTATAATTTGGAAAAAGAAGGCTATGAAGTTGTTGTCGAATCGCGCGGAAATCGAGTTTTGGGGCAGGTTGAAAAATATTGTCCGTCGGTTATTTTGCTTGATTGGATGTTGCCGGAATTGTCGGGCGTGGATATATGCAAACTTATCCGCTCCAAACCGGATATTAAAAATATTCCGATTATTATGCTGACGGCTAAAGGACAAGAAGAAGATAAAATCAAAGGTTTGTCAGCCGGTGCCGATGATTATGTTACCAAACCGTTTTCAGTTCCGGAATTGATGGCGCGGGTTAAAGCAAACTTACGCCGTGCACCGGAAATTTCCACAGTTAAAGAACTTTTTTTTGAAGATATTCGTATGGATTTGGTCGCAAAAAAAGTTTTCAGAGGCGAAAATTATGTTCATCTCGGTCCGACGGAGTTTCGGCTGCTTAAGATGTTGATGGAATCTCCGGGAAAAGTTTTTTCACGCGAGATTTTGTTAAAAACCGTTTGGGGTGATAATATTTATGTGGAATCGCGAACGGTGGACGTGCATATTCGTCGTTTACGAAAGTCACTTAATGAATACGGGGCGGATTATATACGTACCGTACGCGCTACCGGCTATTCTATTGATAATCATCAGCCGGCTGATGAGGAAAATTAAATAATATTATGGCTCATTTGCTGACGCGGGGCTTATGTTAAAGCGGCTTGCGGGAATTGAGCGCCAATTGAATGGTACCGTCGTCCATGTAGTCCAGCTCGGCGCCAACCGGTATGCCCTGCGCCAAAGTGGTTATTTTGACCGGCATATCTTTTAATCGGCTTAATAAATAATGTGTCGTGATTTGTCCGTCCACGGTTGCCGGAAGCGCCAGTATCACCTCTTCAATTTGTTCATCTTTAATGCGGGCGGGAAGACTTTCCATATTTAAATCTTCCGGAGTGATGCCCTCCAGAGCAGAAAGAACGCCACCCAAGACATGATATTTCCCTTTATAAAAACCAACACGTTCCATCGCCCATAAATCTGCGACATCTTGCACTACGCACAATGTTTTACCGTCACGGGATGCAGAAGAACATATGGAGCAGGGCGATTGCGTGTCAAAGTTGCCACACGTTTCGCAGGTTTTGATATTTTGCGCCACATCCTGCAAAGCGGCAATCAGCGGCAAAAGTTGTTCGTCGCGCTTTTTTAAAAGTTGTAGCACAATCCGACGGGCAGAACGCGTCCCTAATGCCGGCAGTTTGGCAACCGCCTTAATCAGTTTTTCAATTTCTTTTCCGGCCACTTTGTTTGTCCTTAAGGCTAAAACGGAATTTTTAAGCCGCCGAAGTTTAGACCGCCGGTTGCTTCTTTCAAGCCTTCTTCCTGCATGGCTTCAATTTTTTGGTGAGCGTCATTATAAGCCGCCATAATCAAATCTTCCAAAACATCGCTTTCATCAGCAACAATCAGCGATTTATCAATGGAAATTTTTTTCATTTCCGAGCGGCCGTTTAAAGTGATTTTGACCAGTCCGCCGCCGCTTGTGCCTTCACGTTCTTCGTCACCTAAACGATTTTGGGTTTCTTGCATTTTCTTTTGCATCATTTGTGCTTGTTTCATTAAACCTTGAATGTTCATCATTGTTTATTCATCCTCATTTTCTGTTATGGTCATGTTTTCATCGTCGGCTTCTTCGTTTTTAACGCTTTCTGCCAAGTTTGTTTTGCGTGTTACAGTGTCAATCCGAGCACCTTTAAATTCACTTAATATCGCTTTGACAAGCGGGTATTCTGAAATGTTGCGTTTGTCTTGTTCCAACACGGCTTTTTCTTTGTCAGCCAAAGTTTCGCCCAATGGACCGCGGCGGATTTCAATCTGCCAGTTTCGGCCGGTGGCTTCAGTTAAGGCTTTTTGCAGATTGAGCATAAAATCCGGCTGGGTTTTGTCGGAAATTGCCATTTTGAGTCTGCCGTTGCCGAATTCTTCTACCGAAACATCGTTTTTTAAAGCATAAAGCAAGAGCATTTTTTTGTGCTCTTCCAAATATGCGGCGAATTCTTCAATTCGGGAAAAAGGACAGTCTTTGGCTTCAGCCGTTATATTTATAACGGGTTTTTCTGCCGTATTGTTTAAAGCAGAAGGAGCGGTTGCTGTATTAATTGTTGCGGCTTTTTCAACGGCTTTTGTCTGCGTAACGGTAAATTGTAACGGTTTTATGCCGGTATTAGAGTTTTTTTTTATGTCATCCAAAAGTTCGGCCGGTGTCGGCAGGTTTGCTGAATATGCCGTCCGAATCAAAATCATTTCCAGGGCATCAAGTGCTGAGGGCGCGGTGTTTATTTCGCTTAAACCTTTTATAAGCATTTGCCACATGCGTGACAAAACAGCTATGGAAAGTTTGCTTGCCAGATTTTCGCATAAGTTACGTTCGTTTTCACCCAATGTCTCGGCATTTAAAGAGCCGGGAATAATTTTGACCTTGGCTAACATGTGGGTGATGTTAATTAAATCTTGTAAAACCACCAGCGGGTTGGCGCCATTTTTGTATTGTTCTGCCAGATTTTTTAAAACTGCCGGAATGTCGCCTTGTACCAAGTGCTCAAACAAATCAAGCATTTTGTTGCGGTCTGCCAAGCCAATCATTTCAACCACTGTTTCGGTCTTGATTTTGCCGTTACCCAAAACAATGGCTTGATCCAGCATTGATAAGCCGTCGCGAGCGGAACCGTCGGCGGCGCGTGCTACCATTTCTAAGGCTTCTTCGTCGGCAGCAATGTTTTCAGCACTTAAAACTTTATGAAAAAGTTTTAAGAGAGTTGCAATTGTCAGGCGTTGCAGATCAAAGCGTTGGCAGCGCGAAAGAATTGTAACCGGAACTTTACGGATTTCCGTGGTGGCAAAAATAAATTTTACATGAGCCGGCGGTTCTTCTAAAGTTTTTAATAAAGCATTGAAGGCGCCTTTAGAAAGCATGTGGACTTCATCGATGATGTATATTTTATAACGCGCGTTGGTCGGTTTATAGCGAACGCCATCTAAAAGCTCGCGGATATCATCTACACCGGTGCGGGATGCCGCATCAAGTTCCATCACGTCAATGTGGCGACCGGCGGCAATCGCTTTACAGTTTTCGCATGCGCCGCAAGGGTGAATGGTTGGGCCGCCTTTGCCGTCTAAACCGGTGCAATTTAATGCGCGTGCAATCAGACGAGCCGTTGTGGTTTTGCCAACCCCGCGGATGCCGGTTAAAATGTAGGCATGATGCAAGCGGTTGTTTTTGATGGCATTGGTTAAAGTTTGCACCAAGGCATCTTGTCCGAGCAAATCTTCAAATGTTTGCGGGCGATATTTGCGGGCAAGTACCACATATTGATTTTGATTGTTTTCTTCTTCAGCCATCATTTTCTCTAAAACAGGGTGAAGGGACAAAAACCCCGATGCATCCGTTACGGCTGCTTCCTTCCGAACCTGACCGGGTTGGCGGATGAGTCGGCCTTTTGCCCTTCATTAAAAAACTTATATTTAATATTGTGAAAATCTGTTCGATTTTCAAGCAAAAAATTGAACTATCAACACGTCAAAAAGCTTAAAAATCACCAATTGCCGCGAAAGATAAAACCTTCAAAAGCCGGGGGCTCTTGGTCGAATAAAAGTTTTTCGGCGGCGGCTTGATCTTTCCCATAGATTTTGGGCATAGATGTTGGTAAAATTGATGTAAAATCTACAGTTGGCGTTGATGTAAATTTTTTTGGAGCTTTGTTGATAACTTGTGTGCCGGAAGCTGTTATTTGCATAATATCCAAGCTATGTTGGTTGCTGCCGTCGGCAAAAATACGAAATGCACCATTGATGCCGATGTAGCCGTTGCTGTCGGTGATGTATTTTTCTAAATTTTTTGGATTTTTGCGCGCTAAGGCTGAAGCTAAAGCTATGCCGTCATAGCCAAAACTGAACAATTGGTTTGGTTTGGCTCCGAAATAGGTTTCATACTTTTCGTTGAAATAGGTGTTATGAATGCGCGACATCGCCGGAAAAACGCCATGATAAAGCGTGGTTTCTTTTGATAAATTGGTGTTTTCCCATACAGATGTTCCCATAAACAACACGTCCGGATAGCTGATGTCATAATAGCCAAACATGGATACGGCAGATTTTAACCGGTTCCCGGTTTCGGGTATTAGAATCGCATTAAAATCAACCGCGCCGGTGGTGTAAACGGTTTTTAAAAGTTTGAGTTCTTTTTCAGCTTCTTGGTTGCCGGCTTTTGCTTCGCGGCTTAAAAGTTCCTTGCGTTCATTGATGTCGATAGAGCGTTCTTCATAATCGGTCATAGATTTGACAATTTGCGCAAAATCAAGAGTTTCCGGTGGATAGAACCCGATTTTTACAATTTCGGCATGGTGGCGAGCGGCTGTTTTTAATGCGGCTTTGGCTAGGTTTATGCCATAGTTATTGTCGGGAACCAGAAGGGCTATTTTGTTTCGATTTTCTTGACCGGCGTAAGCAATTATCCGTTCCATTTGTTCATTGCTTAAAAGCCCAAGTGTGTAAATGCCCGGTTGTAAAACATCCGGTGAGGTAGAAAAAGAAATGACAGGCACATCTTTAGATTTTGCCGTACTGCTGATTGCAGAAACTTCAGCCGATGTTAAAGGTCCTAAAATAAGCCGGTTTTCATCACGAATGGCTTCTAATGCAGCCGTTTCGGCTCCGGCAGGTGAACTTTGCGTGTCATAAAAACTAACAAGCAAGCGAGAATTATCAGCATCTTCAAGCGCCATCATGGCGGCGTTTTTCAGCCCTTGTCCGTAAGGCGCCCCTTTGCCGCTTAAAGGTAAAAGCATGGCAACTTTGAAATTGTTTTCCGCCTTGAAAAATGAGGTGTCAACGGGGGAGCCATGGCTCGTGTCCCAACTGCCGCCGCGCATGGAAATCCGGTTACGATCGGATATGCCGCAGGCTGCTAAAACGAAAATTAAAAAACAGACAGCTAATTTTTTAAACACTTGCATTTTTTCCTAAAATATAAAACAATTCACCTTATAAAATATGTAGACTAAAAAACCTCTAATGTAAAGAGTTATAAAATGTTAAAATGCGGTTTGTATATTGTGGCTACACCAATCGGTAACTTAAAAGATATTTCAGCACGAGCCCTTGATGTTTTGAGCGATGCCGAAGTCATTGCCTGCGAAGATACGCGTGTGGCGCGCAAACTTTTTTCGTTGTTGGGTTTGCCGCTTAATAAAACTTTTATTTGCTATGAGGATCATCATGAAAAAATCAAGGCGCCGGACATTGCCGCTTTGATTCAAAACGGGCAATCCGTGGCGCTTGTCAGCGATGCAGGGTCGCCGCTGATTTCTGATCCGGGGTATAAATTGGTACGTTATTGCCGAGAACGCGACATTCCGCTTTGGGTTGTTCCCGGCGCATCGGCGGTTATTTCTGCTTTGCAGCTTTCGGGGCTGCCGACCAACCGATTTATGTTTGCCGGTTTTATTCCGAATAAAGACAAAGCTCGCAAAGATTTGTTTACAGAATTGAAAAACATCAATACAACTCTGATTTTTTATGAAACAGCACCAAGGCTTGTCAAAACACTTTGGGCAGGAGATGAAATTTTTGGTATGCGCGAAGCGGCGGTTGCTCGTGAAATTACAAAGATTTATGAAGAATGTCGCAATGGTACGTGTGCTGAACTGGTGGATTATTTTGAAAAAAATCCGCCAAAAGGCGAAATCGTGTTGATGGTTGCACCGCCATGCGAATCGGCAGAAAAAAGTTTTGATGTTGAAGCCGAGCTTAAAAAAAGGTTGGCGGTTATGAGCTTAAAAACTGCCGTCAAGGAAGTCGCGGAACTTTCCGGTCAAAATCGAAATGAAATTTATGCAACGGCTTTGGCGTTAAAAAAATGAAAACTCGGCTGAAAAATGTTATTGATATTTTTAAGCAGCGCGGCAAACGAGCGGAATTTTTGGCGCGCTGGTATCTCAGACTGCACGGGTATCGTATTTTGTGTCAGAATTATGTGACATGGCGCAGAGCCGGTGCCGGCGAAGTTGATATTATTGCGAATCGTGGAAAAACTTTAGTGTTTGTTGAAGTAAAGAGTCGGAAAAATCTGGAAAAAGCAGCTTTCGCAATCAAGCCGCAGCAGCGTCAGCGGTTGATGCGGGCGGCATTATGTTTTTTGCAGGATAATCCATCGTATGGGACGTATGATGTGCGGTTTGATGCCGTGTTGGTCTGTCTGCCGTTTCGGGTTAAGCATATTCCGGATGCCTGGCGTCCATAATTGATTTTAGATACATAAAAACAAAGCTCCTTTTTAAAAAAGGAGCTTTGCATCTGTCAAAATTGTTTATTTTTTAACCGGCTCGGGTTCGGGAATTTTTTTCCCTTCCAGGTCATATTTTTCAACACTGCCAGCTTTGTATAAGTTATCAAAAGTTTCAGCGACAACCTGCTGAGTGAGCATGTTGCGAATCTGCGGTTCAAGATCTTGCAGAGGCAGCGGGGTGGAATCGCGGAAATCTTCAGCGAAAATAATGTGATAGCCGAACTGAGTTTTGACAGGAGCTTTGGTGTATTCACCTTTCTTTAAGGCAAAAGCGGCTTGGGTAAATTCCGGAACCATAATGTCTTCGGTGAAATAGCCAAGTTCAACAGACGAATCCTTGGTATAATCTTTGGCAAGTTCATCAAAGTTGCCGCCGTTGTTTAATTTTTCAATCACTTCGTTAGCGGTTTTTTCGTCTTCGACCAAAATGTGTTTGGCTTTTACTTCTTTTTTGCTTTCAAACTTTTTCAGGTAAGTGTTATCGTAAGCATTTTTAATGGCTGCGTCATTGACTTTTTCTTGGACCAGCTGTTCTAAGTAAATTTTACGAGCCAAATCTTCTTGAACAATTTTTAATTGTTCTTTATATTCCGGCGTTTCCTGAACTTTGGCATTGCTTGCTGCCTGGTAAAGCAAAGCGCCGTTAACATAAATGTCAATAGCTTGGGGGTAAAATTGTTCAAACGTCATTTGGGCAGCCAGTTGAGGATTGGCTTCATAACCCTTTTTGACGTCTTCAATGCTGATGACTTCGCCATTAACACGGGCGGCAACCCCTGCATTTTTTTCAGCGTAGACCTTAAAGGCACCAAAGGCAGCTGCTGCAATTACGACAACAGCAGCCGTTGTGGTTAAAGCGTATTTTTTTTGCATATTTTCCTCCATATATAAAAAATCACTGCCTAAAGATATAAACTTTTTTTTGTAATATTCCAAGTATTTTTTATAAGTCGTTTATAACTTTATGCCATAGTATTGACAATGATTTTGATAAACACTAAATGTAGTTTATTGTGAATAAAGTAAGGTAAAACAAATGTTAAATAAAATAGCTCGCACGCTTTTTGGCAGTGCTAATGACAGATTTGTAAAAAAACAGTTTAAAATTGTAGAAAAAATCAATGCTTTAGAGCCTGATTTTATCAAGTTAACCGACGGTGAGCTCAAAGCTAAAACCGATGAATTCCGCCAAAGGATTAAAGACGGCGAAACTTTGGATGAACTTCTGCCGGAGGCTTTTGCTACCGTGCGTGAAGCCGCTAAACGCACTTTAGGGCAGCGCCATTATGACGTGCAGATGGTGGGCGGCATTGTGCTGCACAAAGGTATGATTGCCGAGATGAAAACCGGTGAAGGTAAAACGTTGGTGGCAACTTTGGCGGCTTATCTTAACGCTTTGGAAGGAAAAGGCGTGCATATCGTGACGGTTAATGACTATCTGGCCAAGCGCGATGCTGAATGGATGGGGCAGATTTATCGCTTTTTAGGCCTGACGGTTGATTATATCGTTCATGAGAAAAACGATAATGAGCGGCGGGCGGCTTACAACTCAGACATTATTTACGGTACAAACAATGAGCTGGGTTTTGATTATTTGCGCGATAATATGAAGTTTAATTTGGAAGACCGGGTACAGCGCGATTTTAATTTTGCCATTGTCGATGAAGTGGACTCTATTTTGATTGACGAAGCCAGAACACCGCTGATTATTTCCGGTGCGGCGGAAGATTCTTCCGAGCGCTATATCAGCGTCAATAAAATTATCCCGCAATTGACGACTGCTGATTATGAAAAAGATGAGAAAGCACGCACGGTCACTTTAACTGAAGCCGGTATGACGCATGTGGAGCAGTTGTTAAAGGAAGTCGGGCTGATACAAGAAGGCGGTTTGTATGATATCGGCAATGTGCAGCTGGTGCATCATGTTAATCAGGCTTTGCGGGCGCATAAAATGTTTACCCGCGATGTGGATTACATTGTCAAAGACGGCAGAGTGGTGATTGTTGATGAATTTACCGGACGTATTATGGAAGGCCGCCGTTACAGCGACGGCTTGCACCAAGCTTTGGAAGCCAAAGAGCATGTTAATATTCAATCCGAAAACCAAACTTTGGCATCCATTACGTTCCAAAATTATTTCCGGCTTTATCCGAAGCTTTCCGGCATGACAGGTACAGCAATGACCGAGGAGGCTGAATTTAACGATATTTACGGTTTGTCTTGTGTGGAAATTCCGACCAACAAACCGGTTATCCGCCAAGATGAGCATGATGTGATTTATCGGACGGAAAAGGAAAAATATAAAGCGATTATTGATACGATTTTGGATTGTCATCGCCGCGGTCAGCCGGTTTTGGTGGGTACGACCTCGGTTGAAAAATCGGAAATTGTAGCAGATTTATTGAAAAAAGCGGCGCCGGATTTGCATTTTGAAGTGTTAAACGCCCGTCATCACGAACGTGAGGCAGCTATTGTGGCACAAGCCGGTGTTTTGGGCGCGGTTACGATTGCAACTAATATGGCCGGACGCGGTACCGATATTCAGTTAGGCGGTAATTTAGATATGAAATTAAAATCTGTTTTGACAGGGAATGAAACGCCGGAACAGGTCAATGAGATTAAAGAAAAATTGAAAAAAGAAATTGAGGCGGATAAGCAAAAAGTTCTGGAAGCAGGCGGGTTGTATATTTTGGGTACGGAACGGCATGAAAGCCGGCGAATCGATAACCAACTGCGCGGACGTTCCGGTCGACAGGGTGACCCGGGAACTTCAAAATTTTTCCTTTCAATGGAAGATGATTTGATGCGGATATTTGGTTCTGAGCGTATGTCTTCCGTGTTGCAAAAACTCGGGCTTCCGGAAGGTGAGGCTTTGGTGCATCCGTGGATTAGCAAGGCTTTGGAAAAAGCGCAGCAGAAAGTTGAGGAACGCAATTTTGATATTCGTAAAAACTTGTTAAAATATGACAATGTTATGAATGAACAGCGTAAGGTGATTTATGCCCAACGCAAAGAGTTGATGGAAACCGATGATGTTTCGGATACGGTTAGAGATATGCGCCAAGAATATTTGAGCGGTGTTATTGCCGGTTGTGTTCCATATGGCAGTGCGGTTGAAGAATGGCGTTGCGAAGAGTTAAAACAAGAGTTGGCTAAAGTTACCGGTTTTGTTCTGCCGGTTAGCAATTGGGCAAATGAACCGGAAATTGACAGCGAAGAAATGACGCAGAAAATTTTGGATGAGGTGGAAAAACGTATTGCAGAAAAAAATGAAAAAGTTCCGGACAATATTGTCAAATTGGTGGAAAAAAGCATTTTGCTGCAGATGTTGGATCAGTTATGGAAAGACCATATTGCCACCCTTGATATGATGCGGCATACGATTGTTTTACGTGCTTATGGGCAAAAAGATCCGCTTAATGAATATAAGCGGGAAGCATTTAATATGTTTTCTAATATGTTGGATGTGTTAAAAGAGCAGGTTACGATTGTTGTTTGTCGGACAGTTATTAAAAGCAATGCTGAAGAATCAATGCAGCGGGCAGAACAACGCCAGCAAAATGTTAAAATGCAAGCCGTGCATGAACAACCACAAAATCTGGTTGGCGGCAGCCGACAGAGTGCGGCGGAACAGCCGGCAGCAGAAGAAAATAAGCCAGAACCTTTCCGTTATGGCAGCGGCGAAATTAATCCCAATGATCCGTCAACTTGGGGTAAGGTTGCCCGCAATGATCCTTGTCCTTGCGGCAGTGGTAAAAAATATAAGCATTGTCACGGACGAATTGAGTAATGAAAAAAGCACCCTTACGCGGGTGCTTTTTTGTGGCGTATTTAATTGCTAGGGTTATGATAGATTTTATCTGAAAATATTGAAAAATGCTTGGCGGTTTTGTTTTTTTTGATATAAACCTTTTGATATGAATAATGATTTATCAAAAAAGCTTTTAGACTGGTATGTTGCAAGTGGTCGTGATTTGCCGTGGCGTTTTAAGGGCGGCGCGCATCCTAGCCCATATGCCGTGTTGGTTTCGGAAATTATGCTCCAACAAACAACGGTTAAAACGGTTTTGTCCTATTTTGAGCGGTTTATGAAACGTTTTCCGACAGTTGAAGCGTTAGCTGCGGCACCAATTGAAGAGGTTTATCTTTACTGGCAGGGGTTGGGTTATTATTCCCGTGCGCGTGCGCTGCATGCGTCGGCAAAAATGATTGTCAGTGATTTCGGCGGCGTATTTCCTTTTCGCAAAGAGGATGTCAGGAAATTAAAAGGCCTCGGGGATTATACCGTTGCCAGTTTTCTGGCTCTGGCTTTTAATCTGCCGGAAACGGTGGTGGACGGTAACGTGATGCGCATTATATGCCGTTTATATCATCTGACGCAGCCGCTTGACGAGCTTAAAGACATTATCCGGCAAAAGGCGGAAGCCCTAACCGATAAAGCTCATCCGGCCGATTATGCTTCGGCTATTATGGATTTGGGCGCGCTTGTGTGTACGCCTAAAAAGCCGCAATGTCTACTTTGCCCGTGGAAGGGAGCTTGTTTGTCGTTCGGGCGCGCTGATATTGAGAAAATTCCGCTGCGTATCAAGCCCTTAAAAAAAGAAATCAACGGTTTTGTTTATATTATCCGTAATCAAAACGGCGATGTGTTTATCCGTAAACGGACGGAAAAAGGCTTGCTTTCCGGCTTGTACGAGTTTCCGTGGAGCGAGGGAGAAATCTTTGCCGGTGCCGAAAAAAGCGGTTTGATTGTTACACATATTTTTACACATATCCGGATGCGGCTTGAAATTTGTTTTGTTCAGACTGAAAATGCCGGTGACGGTTTTTTTGTTAAAGCCGCGGATTTGGATTTATATCCTTTTTCAACCTTGATGAAGAAGGTCAGACAAAAAGCTTTACTTTAGAGATTTTTTTTAAGAACAAATGTCCGGTAGAGATAAAAAAAGTCGGCAATAAATGTATATGTATGCGGTTCATAAGGTAAAAACAAAAGGGTGCATGCTAAAAAATATTGCGGTAATGGCGAAAATATTGCTTTGGAAGCGAAAAAAGTATATGTCTTTTGGCTTTTATAAGGAAGATTCTTCTTGCGTTTAAAAATTTTATATGTTACATACTGTTTCCGAGTTAGGGGCTTTTATGCATGAACTATATAAGTAACCGTGGTAAAAGCCGTTGTTTTTATCCGCTTTGCCTGACAAAGCAATAGAGAAAAGAAAGGAATTTTAATATGAGACATGGTGATAAACATAGAAGATTTAATATGCCGAAAAGCCAACGCAGAGCTTTGTTTTCAAATTTGACAAACGCTTTGCTGACACATGAACAAATCAGTGTGACTTTGCCGCGTGCCAAAGAGTTGCGTACTTTTGCCGACAACATGATTACTTATGCCAAAAAAGGTGATTTAAACAGTCGTCGTCTGGCTTTAGGTTTCTTGCGCGATAATGAAGTGGTTTCTAAGCTTTTCTCAACATTGGCAGAACGCTACAAAAATCGCAACGGCGGTTATACACGGGTTTTGAAAGCCGGTTTCCGTTATGGCGATTGTGCTCCGATGGCTATCATTGAGCTGGTGGATCGTGATGTTAATGCCAAAGGTGCTAAAGACTTAGCCCGCGTTGCTGCCGAAAAAGCAGCAGCTGCCGCTGCTGAAGCTGCAGCCGAAGCACCGGTCGAAGAAGCGCCGAAGGCTGAAAAGAAAGCGAAAAAATCTAAAAAAGAAGATGCTGAATAGTTCTTCATTTTAAGCAATAAAAAACGAATCGGGTAACCGGTTCGTTTTTTTGTTGCAGAGATGAGAATTTCTTTCTACATTGAATATATTCATAATAACGGGAGTAAAATATATGCGAAAGATAATTGGCTTAATGGGGGTGGTTTTGAGTTTGTGCGGTTTTACCAGTCTTTCCGGACAAACAAATTCGCTTGAGATAGAAAATAATAATACAGCATGGGAAATTGAGCAAAGCGGCAGTGCGTCGGTTCGTGCATATAATTCACAATCGCAGATGGAAATTGTTGTGAATATGAGTAGTTTGCTGCCATCATCGCCGCTTTGTATTTCAAACGAACGAATTAAAGACATTAAATTTACCTTAAATATTTTTAAGGTTGCTCAACGTGGAGATGGCGATTGGGCAAAATCGTTTGAAAAAACCCGCATCCAATTTTCGCGTCCGGGTGAAAGCGAAGAGCGTCGCATATACGGTTCAACGTTAATCAAAAACAATGCCAAATTTCAAGAAGGTGATGTGGTAAATATCGGCATGTTGGAATTTTTATCACCATTTACTTGTGATAAACTTAATGAAACGCGGTTGCGAATCGTTAATATGCGTGCCGGCAACCGCAGTTTACCAACATTGGATTTTACCGTGAAGTTTGAAAATCAATAAATATGATTTAGTTATAAACGGCATGGCAAACTGATATTAAAATAGACTAAAAAATGAGTTTTTTTGATGTTTTGTTATTGGCATTAGCGCTTTCAGTTGATGCTTTTGTGGTTTCTTTTTCGTATGGGCTTATTATAAAGAAGCACCGCTGGCTTAATGGCATGAAAATAGCTTTGGCTGTTGGCGGCGGACAATTTTTAATGCCGATTGCCGGATGGTATTGTTCGATTCCGGTGAGCGCTTATGTGGCGCGGTTTGACCATTGGCTGGTTTTTTTGGTTTTTGGTATTTTAGGTTTAAATATTATTATTAACGCTTTGTCTACCGAGGTTGGTAAATTGGAGAAAAATTTGACACTGCCGGTTCTTTTGGCTGTCGGTTTGGCAACAAGTATTGATGCTATGGCAGCCGGTGTCAGCCTTTATTTTGCAAAAGTCCAAATTTTTGGCGCGGCTTTGTTTATCGGATTGACAACATTTATATTGTCTTTGGTTGCTTTCTACTTAAAGCGATTTTTTAAAAAACTGCCGCGGCAGAAAATGGAAATCGGCGCCGGCGTTATCCTAATTTTGCTCGGCGTAAAAGTTTTGTGTGAACATTTGTTTTGGTCTTAAGAAAAAAATTTTTAAATATAATGTTTGACATTTTTGTCAATGTGTATATGCTTAAGATGATAACGATTAATTGTGTTAAATTAAAATTTATTTATTATGGTAAAATTAGGGTTTTGTGGCGCACATAAGAATCTGCCATTGGAAGTTTTTGAAAATCTTTTAGCCAATCCTGAGGTTGTGATTGTCGGCGCTTTTGATGCTGATGCTGAAATGCTGGCAAAAATGGAAGAAAAGAACGGGGAAATTGTTCAGTACACGGACTATGGGCAACTGCTGGATGAGGTGGATGCCATTGTTATTTACAATTCGCCGGCGTTTTTTACCAGATTGCGGCAGGCAATGGAAGCCAAAGTCCATATTATGTATGAATTTCCGCAATTTTCTTCGGAAGATGATGTCAACTCTTTACGGAAACTCTTGATTTCGTATAAGGGCGGAAAAGCATTGGAAACGTGTTTCCCGCGTCATTATGATGTTATTTTTTCCAGTCTTACTATGATGCTTCCTGAGCTGGAAAAAGAATATGGACGTGTGACAAAAATTGCTATCTCGACACGCGTTTTGCAACAAAAAGGCAAATATGATTTGTTTGCAGATCGTTTTATCCATGATGTGGATGCTCTGGATTTGTGGCTAGGAACAGGGGATGCGTTGTATGAAAAAGTTGAAAGAAAGAAAAAGAATTATTCAATTGACGGAATATTCTTTCGCAGCAATCGTGATAAAGTATTGGTGCATCTGGAAACTTTTTATGCAAAACTTCCGTCAGAAGCCGGCGTTCAGATTATGCTGGAATTTGCTTGCGGCGAAACAGCAACGTATCGGAGTTTTGGAATGGCGAACCATGTCAGCTCAGTTAAATGCGCTTTATTTAACAAGAAGTTTATTGAGATGGCGACCCAAATGGATTGTGAAATTTCTGAATGGGCTAGGGTAAAAACCACAAAATTGTTGGAAAATGTTTTAGCAGTCAGTGAAATGCTGCGATAAACATTAAGAAGCAAAAAGCCTTGAGAATTGTTCTCAAGGCTTTTTGTTTTGGCAGAGAACATCAAATTCATGCAATTTGTGTTCATACATTTTTTGGTTGTCGCCGCTTAAGGGCGCCGGTTTGCGGGCGATGGTGTATTGCGGCAGAAGTTTTTTGATTTCGGCAATCGGTTTGTTCCAAACTTGCGGGCGAATGCGGATTTTTTTGTGCTGGCCGGCAGAAACGCGCGGGGTGATTTCGGCGGTGTCGGCATCTTCAAATTCGGTTAAAGTCAGCCGGAAATTTTCTAAAGTTCCGGGGATTAAAAAGTCAATAAATTCGCCGCCGTTGATGTAGTTGCGAACTTCAAAAATCGCATCATCGCCCTGCCATTCAACAATGGAGCCGGCAAACAACCATTCGCCCAAGGTTCGGGTGTATTCATAGTTTTGGCTGATGTGCGTGAGCTTCCCGTCGTGAAAGCCGAGGCAATAGCCGCGGTTTTGCAGCGTGTATAAATCCGGCATGTATTTTTGATAATCCCAATTTTCGTGGTCTTTGGCATAATCATCAATTGCCTGGCGATAGGCGCGCGCCACCGTGCCGGCGTAATATTCGGTTTTGTTGCGGCCTTCAACTTTAAGCGAATCCATACCGATGTCCAAAATCTCATTTAAACGCGGCATCAAGCACATATCTTTGGAGTTTAAGATGTAGCCGCCGTGCTCGTCTTCCACCACTTCATAATATTCCCCGGGACGAAAGTCCTCTTCCAAAAAGAACTCAAACATGTCTTTGTTTTCGGGCGTAATTTCCAAATCCTTAATGTTGTCGTCTTTGGTTTTGAGCAGAAGTTTATAATGCCAGCGGCAGCAATGGGCGCATTTGCCTTTGTTGGCGCTGCGGTCAGCCATAAAGTTTGAAATCAGACAGCGGCCGGAATATGACATGCACATGGCGCCGTGGATAAATGTTTCCAGCAAAATGTCGGGGCAGCGGGCGCGAATTTGTTTCATCTCGGCAAAACTGACCTCACGACCCAAGACACAAAGTTTGGCGCCCATAGACTGCCAAAATTTGACGGTTTGCGCCGAGCATATGTTGGCTTGTGTGGAAACAAAGCGGTTCAACTCAGGTGCGTTTTCTTTTAAGTAGTAAAAAACGCCAGGGTCGGCTACCAACACGCCGTCCGGTTTGAGTTGGCGCAACGTGTCCACAAATTGCGGCAGTTTATCAGCTTCTTCATTATGAACGTATAAATTTAAGGTCAGGTAGATTTTTTTGTTTTGTTGGTGCACCAGCTCTATGCCTTGCGCCAAATCTTCCAAAGTAAAAGCCGATTGCGTGCGCAGGCTCATATCGGGCGTGCCGGCATAAACGGCGTCGGCGCCGTACATTAAAGCGGTTTTTAGTTTGACCAAAGAGCCGGCCGGCAGCAACAATTCTGATTTTGCCATTGGTTTAATCCTTTATAAAAACTTCTGTGGTGTAAGCTTTAAGCTTCCCTAACGGGGTCGATTTGATTTCGATTTTTGCCAGAAACGGCAGCTTGCTTTCGCTGTCTTGCAGCACCCAAAAATAAATCGGGCGGTCGGAAGTGGTGTTCCATAACAAATCGCCATCATCTTCTTCATCAAGGCTTTGGATATACACGGAGCATTTCAAAGCCTCGCCGGAATAGGGGATTTCTTCATCTTTGAGCGTTTCTTTGCCTTCATCTTTAAAAACAACCTTATAATTCTTTTTGCCATCGAAAACAGTTTTTTCCATGGCGCAAAAATTGTTATCAATTATCTGACGGGCGACAGAAGCAAAAACTGTTTGCAAGTCGCTGGCATCAAAGGGGGTGTCGGGCAGGGTGATTTCCACCCGTTTGGGTTTGCCGTCCTTAGAACTTAAACGATGATCCAAAACGCCGTTTTCATCAAACACCAATTGCTTGGTGCGCAAATGCGAGCTTGATTTGGTTTCGTAACGATAATCGCGGGTGATAGTATGTCCGTCTTTGAAAATACCTTCGGAAGAATAAAGCGCTTCAAACAAATAGAGCTTGCCGAACGTTCCGGCGGTTTTGACCGTTGAGGCAAATTCGTAACTTTGCTTATCCAGATTATAGGTCATGCTGACTCTTGCCGCGTCAAAAAAACCGATGCCGACATTGAGCCGGTGTTCGACCGTGGCCGCTTGAACACAATTCGGCAGCAGGCAGCAAAAAATAAAAAAATAAACAATATTTTTCATGCGGTTTTATGCTTTCTTAAAATTTTAAAGCTTATACTAACAAAAATTTTACAGGAATAAAGGAAAAAATTAATGTCAAAAAAAGTTTTGGTGTTGTCCGGCGGTTTTTCAGCCGAGCGGGAAGTCAGTTTGGTAAGCGGCAAAGGCGTGGCGGCGGCTTTGAGAAATAAGGGTTATCAAGTTGTTGAACATGATTTGCAATCAGGTGCGGAACTTTTTAAAGTTTTAAGCCAGGAAAAACCGGATGTTGTTTTTAACGCTTTGCACGGCAATTGGGGCGAAGACGGTGAAATTCAGGGCTTTTTAGATTTGCTGCAGATTCCTTATACGCATTCGGGGCTTGAGGCTTCGCTTATCGGCATGAACAAACTTTTATGCAAAATATTGTGTGCTGAAAATGGGATTAAAACAGCGTCCTATCAGGCAATGACTTATGCCGAGTTTAAGCAAAACGGTGCCAAACTTTCGTATCCGTATGTGGTCAAGCCACAAAGCGACGGTTCCAGCGTCGGGGTTTTTATCGTGCAAAACGAGGCCGATAAGGCAAAAGTTTTTTATGATGATGAAAATCATCCTTTGTTGGTTGAGAAGTATATTGCCGGCAAAGAAATTACCGTTTCGGTTATAGACGGCAAAGCCTGCGGGGTGACCGAGCTGCGGCCGCAGGTTGAGTTTTATGATTATCAGGCAAAATACACCGACGGCATGACGCGCCATGTTTTGCCGGCGGAAATTCCTGAAGATGCGGCGAAAACGGCGATAGCTTATGCCGAATCTGTGCATCGGCTGCTTAAATGCAATACGGTTTCGCGTTCGGATTTCAGATATAATGAAGAAGACGGCGTGGTGTTTTTGGAAGTGAATACCAATCCGGGGTTGACGCCGTTGTCGTTGGTGCCGGAACAGGCAAAATATATCGGGATTTCGTATGAAGATTTGTGCCAAAAACTGGTGGAGAATGCGCGATGTCGGAAAATCGGGTAATCATTATTGCCGGTCCGACCGCCTCGGGTAAATCGGCTTTGGCGGTTGATGTGGCCAAAGCAATTGGCGGGGTGGTGGTCAATTGTGATTCCATGCAGGTATATAAGGGAATGCCGATATTGTCAGCGTGTCCGACGGCTGAAGACAAGGCGGAAGTTGAACATACGCTGTTTGAGATTTATGAGCCGTCGTTTAACGGTAATGTGGTGGATTGGTTGGAACGGGCGGTTGCTGAAATCAAAAATATCTGGCGGAAAGAAAAAATTCCGGTGGTGGTCGGCGGCACGGGGCTTTATATTGATAATCTGGTCAACGGCACGACGCCGATACCGGAAACATCCGCCAAAGTGCGGGAAGAAGTAGCGCAGATGCTTAAAGAACATGGCAGTGTTTTTGTTTATGAAAAACTTAAAAGTGTTGACCTCGAATCGGCAGAAAAATTAAACCCTAATGATAAGACACGCGTGCGGCGGGCTTATGAGGTGTGGTTGGATACCGGTATCAAACTTTCTGATTGGCACCAAAAACCGATGATAAAAAAATTGCCGGAAGCCGAGTTCTTTATCATAAAAATCTGTCCATCGGCAGATGAGCTTGATGAACGTTGTTATACCCGATTTGACAAGATGATAAACGAAGGTGCCGTACAAGAGGTGCAAAGGCTTTTGGAACTTCATCTGCCGAACACGCTGCCGGCAATGAAAGCGCTCGGCGTGCCGGAGTTGGCGCGGTATCTTAAGGGTGAATGCTCTTTGGAACAGGCGGTTGAAGAAGCCAAACTGCACACACGGCAATATGCCAAGCGGCAACGCACCTGGTTTAAGAACAAACTTAAAGCCGATATGGAGCTTAACTGTTGTTATGCCGGTGATTGCGCCGATATTTTACAACGAATTGAGCAGTTTAGGAAAAGCTGATGCAAACGACAAATAAAAAATATTTGTGGTGGCTGCTGCCGGCGGTTTTATGGCTGGCGTGGGTCGGCTGTGTGCGTACTTTTTTGTGGCAGCGGATTTTCGGGCACCCGCTGGCGGAAAATGCTGCTGAATTACCGCTTGTTGAAGAAATCACGCTTTTACCGCAGAGTTGGCAGCAAACGGTTTTGTTTGGCGGTCATGAAGTGATGCTTGATTTTCGTGCCACTTATCAGGTGCGGGGACGGGCGGTTTATGTGGATATTTATGATCGTGGTTTTCATCTTGGTTTTAAGAGTGAACAAGACAAAGCCAATGAGCTTTACAATGCGGTTTCACCGTTGGATTTGAGCTTGTTTATCGGGGCAACGGCGGCGGCAGATAATTGGCAAAAAATTGACGTGTCGCATGAGTACCGCGTGATTATTTGGGAATGGCAATATAAAGACAATCCGATTGTCAATCAAGATGAAATCAGCAACAATCATATTATTCCCGCCAACATCAATATCCGCCGTGGTTTTGACACCATCAAAAAAGGCGATGTCGTATTTTTAAGCGGTTATCTGTTGGATTGGCAGCCGGTGGGCGAATATGCTTACATGGATATGAAAACCGCTTTAACGCCGGGAGAAATCGCTGATTTCAAATTGGGCGGCAAAACTTCTTCTTTGTGCCGGTATTTTTATGTGGAACGGCTTGAAGTCCGCGGTTTTGTGTATCAATAAATTTTATTTCCAACTAACAAAAAAGCGACACATAGCAGCGTTTTCTACACAGTTACTGCAAAGCTCGTCAATGTCGGTTAATGTTAAATTCTGTAAGCAGCGATTATTATCAGTACAATATGCGTCGCCGTATAAATAAGCTTGGGTTATCACATTTTCGCCAGTGTCATCAGAAGGTGCCGCTTGGTCCGTGGCGACATACCATAATTGGTCATGATTTTCTCTATAAATATTCAACAGAGCGTGGCAAGTGTCTCGAGTTTCAGATTTGCTGCCAAATTCATAGCCAATGCCATAATATGTTGGATAGGCATAAACCCAAACGGGATTATTAAAGATATCATACATGTAAGTTCGCCCATCTATATACTTGATGCCATCCGGAATAAGCCCCAGTTTGTACATGATTTCAGCATGCGAAATCCATTCGCCGTCAACCGTGCTTTTAGGCAGGCTCTTGGATATCTGTAAGGCATTATTTAAAAGCATGTTCATAGTTTCAGAAAATTTGTTGAGTCTATACTTAAACATCGCCTTAGAGTAGCCGGCAATCGCGCCAACGCTTAGCACCCCGATTATTGCCAGCACGCCGAGCATTTCCACCATACTTCTTGCGCATAGAGCCGCATCTACTTGCAACTTTTCTCCTCGTGTACCTAATGTTGTACACGTCGTCGAAAAGTTACGGCGT
>CALXZJ010000004.1 GCA_944393235.1 uncultured Alphaproteobacteria bacterium
TTAAGCGACCGTGGCGAATTTAGATGCCAAAGGGGTATTCCCGTCCGCGAGCAACAAAAAAACACCTGATATGTCAGTGTAGTTTTTATTAGAAAGCTGCGGGTAACGGGAACGCTAAGCAAAAAGGCAAGGTTACTTGCCTTTTTGTCTGCAAGTTCTTTGTAACATCTTAATGAGCAAGGGAAGCGTTAAGCGACCGTGGCGAATTTAGATGCCAAAGGGGTATTCCCGTCCGCGAGCAACAAAAAAACACCTGATATGTCAGGTGTTTATTTGTTGGAGCGGGTAACGGGAATCGAACCCGCATTAAAAGCTTGGGAAGCTCTCATTCTACCATTGAATTATACCCGCGAAACTTTTTTTTATATAAGCGTTATTCAAAACAAAAATCAAGCAATTTTATTGTCAATCAACAAATTTATTTTACAACAATTGTGTAATTTCTGCGGCAAGATCAAGTTTATAATTTCTGACAATATCATTATTAACCGGATAAAGTGCGCATAAATCCAGGGCAAAAATATTAGCTTGCTGAACGGCAAATTCGTGGCTATGGGCAATATCATGGGCGTGTCCTTCGAGGTAAGCTCTCAATTCTTCGCAATTTTTAGTTTTTGTTTTAATAAATCCACCGCGTTTGCCAAACAATTCAGAATATTCAAAGATGATAAAAACGGTCATGGCCAAAATAAGAGCGCTGATAAACTTAATATAAACACCCATCAGCAAAATAGCAAATAAGATAAACAAGCCGCCTAAAATCATGACCGCATAATTAACGATTTTAGATTTAAAACGCCGTTTCATAATCCACATATAAAAAGCGATAGTCAACGTTCCGGAAAAAAGCACCAGACCTGTTTGCAAAGGATTAATACCCAACAAGGCAATGGCAAGCTCTGTCAAAAGCAGCATTCCGATACTAAACAGTAAATAACCAATATTAAGCTGTAAAGAAAGTAGTTTCACCAGCATCTTATTGCCTTTTTCCATGGCTGCGGCGGCGCGCTTGAATTTTAGGGCATTGGCAGAGGTTGCCGCGATGACGGAATCTTTGCCGACGAACAAATTATTCATGGCTTTTTTTTCGCTTCTGCTTAAAGAAGAAAAATCATCGGTTTTTTTAATTAACAAGATTGTCTGCTCTTGCTGCTGAATATCAATAATATTTTTACGATATAATTCTAACAACCATGCGCTGAAAGCAGTTTTATCAAAGCGGTTTTTAAAAAGATAACGCAAAGTCGGCGCGGTGAGTTTAAACGATCCGTTAGATTGTTTTTTTTGCCGTTTAATATATCTCCATGATAACATATAAGAAATCAACACCGCAGCAAAACCGGCTAAAGCAAACAAAATATCGCCATAATCCGTAATAAACCATACAATATATCGGTCGATTCCCGGTTCCAAGAAAACATTTTTATCAAGGGATACCAAAATATGCATTCCTTCGCCCGGCAAGACAGGTGTTGTCGAGGCAAACCCCAAAGCATTGTCATCAAGTGCGGCAATCATGGCTCGATTATGTGTCAAACGATTTGCATATCCCGTCAGAACCGTTTGGGTTAAAAAGTTTTTTCCATCCGGAATAGAAACAATGGCATTGGCAGATGTAATCACAAGATTAAGGTAGCTCCCCGTTACATCCCAATAAAATTCGGTAAAATCATCATAATACCAAAGTTTGCGATCAAGCAGGTATTTAAAGGAATAATTATATACGCCGGGTTGCAAAACATATTGTTGAGTTGGTTTAATAATGATATTATCACCGACTTCTTCCAAGGTATAAGACGCTTCTCTCCCATTAATTGTAACGGATAAGAGCTGAATATCCAGCTTTTTACGCACACCTGAACGCGATTGCGAAAATTTCGGAATTCTTTTTATAATACCATGTTTAAGTTTTTGTCCGTTAGCGACAACGGTTATGTCTTCCGTAATTTGAATAAGTCCGGTCGGCAAAATATTAAAAGATGAAAGCATATACGGAATATGTTCGCGTGCCGGTACCAGCACGTTGCGCCCGGTCGGCAACATCGCATTAACCACCGGCACATTCGGCTGTTGCAATTCAGTTGCGGCAGATTGCGACTGTACCGGCGCCAGTTCAAAAAATCTGGTACCGGTAATTAAACCGTTATCTTGCGAAGTATCACTAATTCGCTCCATAGCTTGATCATAAATTTTTTCAAATGTTGATTTGTTGTTTTCTTGCATTTGTTGAATATATTCGGCACTGTGCTGAACATTAACGGCATTAGCTTGATTCATGTCGCCGAAATCTTCTGCGCGGCTCACGCTGGCATTTTTAAATCGTTCGCGGAAAAAACGAACAACCTCTTCAAGATTATTGGGATCAGGCAACCCGTCCGGAATTGTTGCACTAAAAGGAACTTGAGATTTAGGCGCATTATTAACGTCATTTAATTCTACAATACGGGCATAAGAAGAATGCAGCGTAATAAAAACCAGGCTGAAACAAATGGTAAGAAAAAGTTTTTTCATAAAAACAATCCCGATATTAACAAATCAAACATATTTTGTATGATACACATCAGATATTAAAAGATAATGAAAAAATGTTAAAGGAGATAAAAAGAATGAAACAAAAAGTCGCGGCGATTATTCTGGGTGCCGGCAAAGGCACCCGCATGAAGTCTGATTTGCCCAAAGTGATGATGCCGGTTTGCGGCAAGTCAATGATTCGCCACATCATTGACACGCTGGAAAAAATGAATATTGATGAAATCGTGACAGTGATTGCCCCTGACGGCGATATCGTCAAAAAAGAAGTCGCGCCGCACAAAACCTGCGTGCAGGACAAACAGCTCGGCACCGGTCATGCCGTCAAATGCGCCGCGCCGCTCTTAAAAGGCTTTGACGGAGCGGTGATGGTGATTTTTGGTGATACGCCGCTGATTACGCAAAAAACTTTTGAACGTTCCGTTAACAAAATTGCCGAAGGTTACGGTGTTGTCGTTTTAGGCTTTAAGCCTGCAGACCCGGCGCGTTACGGCCGCTTAAAAATGAAAGGCGATGAGCTGGAAGGCATTGTGGAATATAAAGACGCCAGCGAAGCGGAGAGAGCGATTGATTTTTGCAATTCCGGTTTCATGACCTTTGACGGCAAACATCTGTTTGAAATTTTAGATAAAATCGGCAATGAAAACGCCGCCGGCGAATATTATTTAACCGATGCGGTCAAAGTTGCGCGCGATATGGGCTTGAAATGCACGGCTTTTGAGGGCGATCCCGAAGAAGTCGCCAGTGCCAACACCCGCGAAGAACTGGCTTTGTTGGAACAATATTTAAAGAAAAGGAACAATGCGTAATTTTTTAAAAATACACTGGTTCGGGTTTATCGTTTCCGTTTTTGCCGTGTTTTACCTGACGGTCTTTTTGCTGGTGCTGTTTGCCCCGCGGGAAGATAAATTAAACCGCGGTTTTATCCCTTGCACCAAAACTTTGGCATCTGAAATTTTTGCCTGCGAACAAAACAAGGCGTGGTGCATGTCCAAAGCGATTGTCAAAAACACCTGGTGCGACACGTTGGTCGTCTTGGACGGATTCGGCGCCTGGGTGCGCGGCCGGCAGAAAACGCCGTGGGCGAGTTATTTGTTTACGCCCGAGCTGCTGGCAGATGAACCTCAAGCGGAAGAATTGCAACAATTTTATGCCGAAAATCCGGACATTGCCGCCGATATGCAAAAACTGCATCAGGACCGGCAGAAATTAGAGCAGGATTTGGCAGATGATTTTCAGACAGAGCAAAAAAGAAAAGACGCGGCGGCAAATGCTTTGCAAAACGAGCTGAAATCTTTGTCTCAACAACAAGAGGCAAAAACAGAAACACCAACAACGGAGGGAACAAAAGATGAGTAAAAAAGAAAATTTACCGGCATGGAATTTATCGGATTTGTACCAAAGCATAAAAGATCCGGCCATTGCCAAAGATTTGGAAAGCTATCGCAAAGGTGCGCTTTCTTTTGCCCGCAAATATAAGGGAAAAATTGCCGGTTTAAGCGCCAAAGATTTTCTGGCGCTGCTGAAAGTGGAAGAAAAACTTTCCAAAATATCGGCACGTTTGGGCGGCTTTGCTTATCTTAATATGTCCACACAGATGAAGAATCCCGAAGCAATGGCGTTTTATCAAAACACTTCCGAAAAACTGACCGAATACGCCAAACCGCTGGTGTTTTTCAGTCTTGAGTTAAACAGCGTGCCGGAAACTAAAATCAAAGAATGGCTGCAAGACAAACAGGTGGCGTTTTACAAACCGTTCCTCAAACGGGTGCGCAAATATAAAAAATACGAGCTTTCCGAAGCGGAGGAAGAAATTTTGCTCTTAAAAGCGGTAACCTCATCGGAAGCCTGGGTGCGCCTGTATGAAGAAACCTCATCGCGTCTGGTGTATACGGTTGACGGCAAAAACTATAACGATGCCGAAATCACCAAGCTAACCTTGGATAAAGATGCCAAACTGCGCCACAAAGCCGGTGCGGAAATCAACCGTGTTGCCAAAGAAAACGCGCCGTTTTTCACCTTTGTGTATAACATGGTCATGAAAGACAAAGCCATAGAAGATGAAAAACGCGGTTTTAAAAAACCGATATCGGCGCGCAACTTGGCCGAAGATGTTTCGGACGCCTCGGTTGAAGCTTTGGCTGAAACCGTCCGTGCCAATTACAAAAATATCGCCCATCGTTTTTATAAATTAAAAGCCAAATGGCTGGGCGTCAAAAAAATCAGCTATTGGGACAGAAACGCGCCGCTGCCGTTTTCCGCTGATTATCATTACAGTTGGGACGAGGCGGTCAAAATCGTGCTGAAAGGCTATAATGAGTTTTCGCCTAAGTTGGGCAAAATCGCCAAAGACTTTTTTGATTATGGCTGGATAGATGTTCCGCCGCGCGATGGCAAGCGGAGCGGGGCTTATTGCAGCGGTCCGCTGGCAAGCGAACATCCGTATTTGTTCCTGAACTTTGTCGGCAAGCAAAACGATGTCTTGACCTTAGCGCATGAGCTCGGTCACGGCTGCCATCATCAGCTGCGCATGAAAAACGGCGAGCTGAACGAACATTCCCGCATGACCACCGAAGAGCTGGCGTCGGTTTTTGCCGAAATGCTGGTGTTTCAGGATATGCTGAAAGGCCTGGATGACGACAAAGCCAAGCTTTGCCTGATTGCTTCCAAGGTCAATGACATGATAAACACCGCCATTCGCCAGATAGCTTTTCACTTTTTTGAAACGAGAGCTCATGATGAACGCAAAAACGGAGAGGTTTCCGAACAGCGTTTGTGCGAGATTTGGCTTGAGGAAATGCAAGCCAGCCTTGGCAATTACGTGGATGTCGGCGAAGATTGCCGCTACATTTGGTCGCAAGTCGGACACTTTTTCTTCCTGCCGTTTTATGTGTACGCTTATTCGTATGCCGATTGTCTGGTCAATTCGCTCTATCAGGTAAAGCTGGAAGGCAAAGTCAAAGATTTTGCCGACAAATATCTGGCGTTGTTATCCAAAACCGCGCTTGAAGATTATGAAAAAATCTTCAAGCCGTTCGGCTTAAATCCGAACGAGGCAACTTTCTGGCAGAAAGGCTTAAACTTGATTTCATCTTACATTGATGAACTGGAAAGACTGGATAAAAAATTAAAGCTGTAAGAAGCGGACAAACCAAATAAGGGGACAGATGCCAATCTGCTCCCTTATTTTTTGCGTCAAATGTTCACAATAGACCTTCGTTTAGTTAAAACGTTTTTGCGTTATCATAGTCAAAATAATTTTTATTGCAAAACTTTATATTTGAGCCTGTTTATAACTTACTGTTTTTGCGTAATTTTATGTTAATTTTAAACGAACGTTTAAAGATGCAATAACATAAAAAAAGCAGGGTTTAAAATGGACTTACGGACTTTAAAGGTATTAAGATTTTTTCATTTAATCAACAAGAAAGAATATAATGAGAAACGGCAGATTGAACTTGTGAAAGCATCGCCGCTGTTTGATGCCAAGTGGTATTTGGAGCAAAACCCGGATGTCAAGGCCAAAAAAATCGGTGCAGCCAGGCATTATGTCAAATGGGGCTGGAAAGAAGGCCGCAACCCGGGTAAGGCATTTGATACAAAAGCCTATCTCAAACAATATCCCGAACTTTTAGAAAAAAACTGGTGCCCGCTGTTTCATTATATGCTTTTACACAAAGACTTAATTCTTCCGATAGATTGGCATGAAGTTTGGAGAAAATATTTCGGATATATATATAAACTTTATGATGCATATGCCGTCAAATACGGGAAATACAAAGGGAAAAATCAAAACTATATTTTAATTGCCCGTTCAAAGTACTTTAACAAACGCTGGTATTTAAAAATGTATCCGGATGTCAAAAAAGCCGGTGTCGATCCGGTAAAACATTATATGCAATTCGGGTGGAAAGAGGGGCGACATCCCGGACCGAAATTTGATGGAAATGTATATCTTGATTTAAATGCCGATGTCAAACGAGCCAAAATAAATCCGCTGCTGCATTATGAAAAATATGGCAAAAAAGAAGGAAGAAAATTTAATATTACGCAAAATGTTTCCTTATCTCTCAGACGTAATTTTACTTTTGATGTGTATAAAGTATCAAGTGGTAATTTATATAAATTTGGACATATAGTAAAGAATCAACCTTATTTTTCCATTATTATGCCAACATATAATCGCGATTTTTGCATTCAGAATGCCATACAATCTCTACTACATCAAACATATAAAAATTTTGAATTAATAATTGTTGATGATGGCTCGACAGACAATACAAAATCATTAATTCATACCATGTTTAATTTCGAGTTAGAATCCGGAAAAATTAAATACATATACAAAGAAAATAGTGGTGTTTGTAAAACAAGGAATATAGGACTATCTCATGCTCATAATGAATGGATAGGATATTTAGATAGTGATAATATTTTGTTACCCCATTTTCTTGAAACGTTTGCTAAGGCTATTGTAAAAAACAAAAAAGCAAAAACTTTTTATGCTTGCTGGCAAAATTTCATTTCAAAAAAAATATTTAATCATAAATTTAATTACAACAAATTATGTGAGGAAAATTTTATAGATCTGGGAGTTTTTGTTCACCATAAGGAAGTCTATCAAGAATTCGGTGGCTTTGATGAGAAATTAACAAGATTGGTAGATTGGGAATTAATTTTACGCTATACACAAAAGTATGAACCTGTAATGTTGCCACATGTTGTAATGAGTTATAATGATACAAATGATTTTAAGCGCATTACAAATTCTATTTCATTAGATAATAATATGGCATATATTAAAAATAAATATTGTAAAAAATATAGTGTTTCATCAGGAAAAAGCGATTATGAATTAATTAAACAATCAAAATATTTTGATTCAGAATATTATTTGGCTAACAATCCTGATGTCAAGAAAGTCGGCGTAGATCCGGTAAAACATTATCTCAAGTTCGGATGGAAAGAAAAGAGAACCCCTTCCTGTAATTGCGATGATATCGGATATTTGGAAAGGTATAAAAGTGTAAAAGCCGCAAACATAAATCCTTTGTTGCATTATGAGAAATATGGGAAATATCAGGGCTTTAGAATTGATGTTATTAAAGATTATTCGTTTTATGAACGCTTGCCGACATCAGAATACAAAAAAGAGCTTGCGCTTTGGTTTAAGGAAAAAACCGGAAAGAAATTGAATCTGAACAATCCGCAAACATATAACGAAAAGATTCAGTGGCTCAAACTTTATGATTCCACACCGATTAAAACCCGTCTGGCGGATAAATATCTGGTACGCGATTGGATAAAAGAAAAAATCGGCGAACAATATCTTATCCCGCTCTTGGGCGTTTATGATAATTTTGATGAGATTGATTTTGCTAAATTGCCAAGCCGGTTTGTCATAAAAACAAATCATGGCAGCGGATATAATATTATTGTTCCTGATAAATCGAAACTTGATTTAGCTGAGGCAAAACAAAAAGTTGATAAATGGATGAAAGAAAATTTCGCTTTCAAAGCAGGATTCGAACTACAGTATCGAGACATGACGCCCAAAATCATTATTGAGAAATATATTGAAAATCAAAATGTGCAAGATTTATATGATTATAAGTTTTGGTGTTTCAATGGTAAAGTTAAATATATCCAGTTTTTATCAGAACGAAAAAATGGTCTGAAAATGGCTTTTTATAACACAAAATGGGAAAAACAAAATTTTGTATATAATTATCCGCTAGATACAAAAGATATCATAAAACCAGATAATTTGCACGATATGATTTTATTGGCGGAAAAACTATCTAAAGGCTTTAATCATGTCAGAATAGATTTTTATAGACTTGATGATGGAACAATTTATTTTGGGGAATATACTTTTACGAGTATGTCCGGTATCTGTAAATGGAATCTGAACAGTATAAATTCAGATTTTGGCAAATTCATCAAACTCCCTAAGCTCGCCTATGATATGGATCGCAAAGTATATTGCAAGCCTGAAGAGTGTTATAAACCCAACAAAATAGATATTAAAAGTATTTTAGCCCGTCCGGTTATACCAGATGACAGAAACCTGAAATTGACGATTGTCGTGCCGATATACAACGCTTTATCGGATGTGAAAAATTGTTTGACCAGTTTGTTGGAAGCTAATTTGTTAAAACAAACCAAAGTCATATTGATGGATGATTGTTCAAACAAAGAAACCCAAAACTATTTGCAAAAATTTGCCAATAAACATTCTAATTTCAAGTTATGCCGGAATAATCAAAATCTCGGTTTTATCAAAAATTGCAATAAAGGCATTGACCTGGCCAAAGGTGATATTGTCGTATTGCTAAACAGTGATACAAAAGTCCCGCTTGGCTTTGACAAGCGTGTGTTGCAATGTTTCAAGTCGGACAAGAATATTGCTTTGGCTTCGCCTTTGAGCATTCATTCCGGATTTTTCAAGATTCCCGAAAACAAAAAATACCAGTTGCCGCAGATAGATAAAATTGTGCAAAAAACTTCTGAAAACAAATATCCGCTGATAACACCGGAAGGGTTTTGTTACGCGCTCCGCAAAGAAGTAACGGATAAAATCGGCAAATTAGATGAAATCTTCGGTATGGGGTATTGCGAAGAAGATGACTTGGATATGCGTGCTTTGCTGCATGGCTATCGCACGGTTTTAATTGATAATCTGATTGTTTATCACAAAAGCCATGCTTCTTTTTCATCAGAAAAAAGAGAGGAAATTTTGGAGCGGAACGTCATTAAATTTAAACGACGTTGGGATGTATACCAGCGTTTTGCACGTTTTGATATGAAAATGGACGAAACACTATCATATTATAATAATAAATATAATAAATTAATTGGAAATATTTGAATGAGGAAAGACATGAAAATCGCAATTCATTTTCATATATTTTATGAAGATTTATATTCACAAGTAGCTGAATGTATTAAAAATATTGATGAGCCTTATGATTTATTTATATCATACGTAAATGAAGGAAGTTTTTTAAAAAAAATAATAACAGATTTTCCTAATGCCATAGTTTCTAAAGTCCCGAACAAAGGATTTGATGTGGGACCTTTTATAGACTTTATCAATCATTTGGATTTAAATAAATATACACATATTATAAAACTACATACAAAAAGAAATGTTCCTTATTATGATTACCAAAACAATTTTCCTATATATAATAATTTGTGGCGTGAATTGCTTTTGAATTTTATCCGAGTACCTGCCAATTGGCAGAGAACCAAAAGGTGTTTTTATAATTCTAAAGTAGCAATGGTAGCAGATGGAAGATTGATATTATACAAAGGTAAAAAAAATGAATATCGAATATTTCAAGAAGCTGTAACATATGCAAAAAAACATTTACTTCATTTAAATAAATATCCGTTGTTTGTTGCCGGTACGATGTTTATGTCCAGAGCAGATATTTTTAAATCTATTCAAAACAAATATACAATTGATGATTTTGATGTGGTTAAATCACATGGTACAAGTTTGGCTCATATCTTTGAACGTTTGTTAGGGTTTTGCGCATGCACGAATGGAAATACTATTGTAGATTTTGCATCTACGGATAATCATTTGTAAAATAGAAAGATACAACGATGATAGATTTAGCAATTGTTGCGATTATGAAAAACATGGCAAAAAAGAAGATCGAAAACTCTCTTTATAAGTTTATCTTTTGATTAAGAGAAAAAACACAAAACTGAAACGGCATTTTTCATTTAAGAAAGATGCCGTTGATAAGTTTTAAATCAATTTTTTCTATCCGAAAACTTTAAGATAATCATATACTTTTTGGTAAAAAGCGTCATCCTTGGCTTTTTCTTCCGCCTGGCTTAAGGAAAAGCTTTCCAGATTGACAGCTTTGTCGGTTGCAACCACGCACTCGTTGTCAGCAATATCGGCAAAGCCGCCGTTGATAAACCACCGCTTAACCGTACGATTGCTTTTATCCAACAGCTGCACCGCGCCGGTTCTCAGCAACAACATGGTCGGTGCGCGTTCTTCAATTACGGTAAATGTGCCGCTTTCAATCGGCAAAACGATTTTATCATCATTACCCTGCTGTAAATTCTTGTCGGGAAGACATATTTTCAAACGGACGGTCATGCTTTACAACTCCGATATGTTTTAAGCGCTTTCTTTCATCTTGGCTGCTTTTTCCAGAGCCTGCTCTATGGTGCCGACCATAAAGAACGCCTGTTCCGGCACATCGTCATGTTTGCCTTCCAGAATTTCCTTAAAGCCTTTGATGGTGTCTTCCAGCTGAACAAACGCACCCGGCGTTCCGGTAAACACTTCCGCCACATGGAACGGTTGTGATAAGAAACGCTGGATTTTGCGCGCTCTTGCCACGGTCAGCCGGTCTTCGTCGGAAAGTTCGTCCATACCCAAAATGGCGATAATATCCTGCAGCGAATTGTATTTTTGCAAAATTTCCTGCACGCCGCGCGCCACCGCATAATGCTCTTCGCCAACCACTTCCGGAGATAAGACACGGCTGGTGGAATCGAGCGGATCAACCGCCGGATAAATACCCAGCTCGGAAATCTTACGCGATAAAACCGTGGTGGCGTCCAGGTGCGCAAACGTGGTTGCCGGTGCCGGGTCGGTCAAGTCATCGGCCGGCACATAAACCGCCTGCACGGAAGTAATGGAACCGTTTTTGGTTGATGTGATTCGCTCCTGCATGGCGCCCATGTCGGTACCGAGCGTCGGTTGATAGCCCACCGCTGACGGAATACGCCCCAAAAGCGCCGAAACCTCCGAACCTGCTTGTGTAAAGCGGAAAATATTGTCAACAAAGAACAACACGTCCTGATGCGCCTCATCGCGGAAATATTCGGCCTGGGTCAAACCGGTCAAAGCCACGCGGGCGCGCGCCCCCGGCGGTTCGTTCATCTGACCGTAAACCAGCACGGTTTTGGAATCTTCACCGTTTAGGTCAATAATGCCGGATTCAATCATTTCATGATAAAGGTCGTTGCCTTCGCGCGTTCTTTCGCCCACGCCGGCAAAAACCGAATATCCGCCGTGCCCTTTGGCAACGTTATGAATAAGCTCTTGAATAAGCACGGTCTTGCCCACGCCGGCGCCGCCGAACAGACCGATTTTGCCGCCTTTGGCATAAGGTTCAAGCAAATCAATAACTTTAATGCCGGTTACCAAAATTTCCGTTTCGGTTGATTGGTCGGTAAAAGAAGGCGCTTCGCGGTGAATGGGGTAATAAAGCTTGCTCTTGATAGCGCCGCGTTCGTCCACCGGTTCACCAATGACGTTGATAATGCGCCCCAAAAGCTCCGGCCCGACCGGAACTTCAATCGGTTTTCCGGTGTTGGCAACTTCTTGTCCGCGCATCAACCCGTCGGTTGAATCCATCGCGATACAGCGCACCACGTTTTCACCGATATGTTGGGCGACTTCCAAAACCAGACGTTTACCATGATTATCGCATTCCAAAGCGGTTTGAATATTCGGCAATACGGAGACATCGTCAAATTTGACGTCAACGATAGCACCGGTGATTTGGGATATATGCCCCAGCGGAGAAACGCCGCCGGTTTGGACTTTTTCTTTCTTTGTCCGTTTAACGGGTTTGGCTGCAACATCATTTTCTTTTTTCGTCATATCATGCTCCTTCAATTACAGTGCTTCCGCACCGGAAATAATTTCTGTCAGTTCGGTCGTGATGGCCGATTGCCGAATACTGTTATATTTTAAGGTCAAATTACTGATAATATCTTTGGCGTTGCGAGTGGCGTTATCCATTGAAGCCATACGCGCGCCCTGTTCGGAGGCTTGCGCATTCAACACGGCTGCAAAAATGGAATTTTCCGCCCAAAGAGCAAGCAATTTTTCAAGCAAACTTATTTTGTCGGGATAATAATCATAATAAGCATTACCGACGCGCAAAAGGTTTTGATCTTCTTCTGCTGTCGATTCCGCAATTTCTGATGCAATCGGATAAATTTGCCGCGCCTTGATTTCGCGGCTCAAAGCCGAATAAAAACGGCTGTAAACGATTTCGCACACGTCATAATCGTTTTCTTGCATCAGGCTTGTGATTTTACCTTTTACTTCAAGCGCTTCCGTATAGGACAAATCTTGTGCACCGGCACCGGCAAAATTTTCGGTAATGATATCGGCATATTGCTTTTTTAAGATATTAAACGCTTTTTTACCGTAGCAAACAACATTAACGTCTTTGCCCGCTGCCGTCAATTCACGAATACGCGCCGCCGCCGTCTTGGCAACATTATGATTATAACTTCCGCACAAGCCGCGGTCGGAAGAAAAGACCAACAGCAAATATTTTTGTGCGTTAGATTTCTGCCGCAGCAAAGCCGGCGGCATATAAATAATTTTTTTCTCGGCTTCTTCGGCGCGAATGGCGGCATTTGTCCGCTTAATGGCTGTTGCCAAAGCTTCGGAATAAGGCCGGTTGCGTTCCAGCATTGTTTCTGCCTTACGCAGCCGCGAAGCCGCCACCATTTTCATCGCCGAAGTGATTTTTTGGGTGGATTTAATGCTTTCCAAACGGTTGCGTAATTCCTTTAACCCTGCCATATTTAAGCCGCCTTTGCTTTCTGGTTAAATGTTTCGCTCTGCTCAGCGTAAAAAGCTTTCAAGTTTTCTTCCAGTTCCGGCGAAATAACCTTTTTCTCACGAATTTCTTTCAGCCATTCCGGATGCTGAACTTTCAATGTTTTCAAGCTTTCTTCCTCAAACAATTTAATATCTTTGATTTCCAATTTATCCAAAAATCCTTTAACGCCGGAGAATATGGACACAACCTCATCTTCCACCGCCATCGGGTGATAAACCGGCTGTTTTAAAAGCTCGGTTAAACGTGCACCGCGATCTAACAAGCGTTTGGTTGAAGCTTCCAAATCGGAGGCAAATTGGGCAAAGGCTGCCATTTCGCGATATTGCGCCAGATCAAGTTTCATACTGCCGGCCACCTGCTTCATGGCTTTGATTTGCGCCGCCGAACCCACGCGGCTGACCGAGATACCGACATTGACCGCCGGCCGGATGCCCTGATAGAACAAAGCGTTTTCCAAAAAGATTTGTCCGTCGGTAATGGAAATAACGTTGGTCGGAATATACGCCGAAACATCACCTGCTTGCGTTTCAATCACGGGCAGGGCGGTTAAAGATCCGGCGCCTTCCTCATCGCTCATTTTTGCCGCACGCTCCAACAAACGCGAGTGCAGATAAAACACATCGCCCGGATAAGCCTCACGCCCCGGCGGACGGCGCAGCAGCAAAGACATCTGACGATATGCCGTTGCTTGTTTGGACAAGTCATCATAAAAGATAACCGCGTGCATGCCGTTATCACGGAAATATTCGCCCATCGCGCAGCCCGCGTACGGAGCAATGTATTGCAGCGGGGCCGATTCGGAAGCGGTTGCCGCCACCACGATGGTATAATCCATAGCGCCGTGGTCTTTTAAGGTTTTAACCACCTGTGCCACGGTGGAACGCTTTTGCCCGACGGCGACATAAATGCAGTATAATTTTTCTTTTTCGGATTTTGCCGTATCGTTCACGCGTTTCTGATTGATAATGGTGTCTAATATAATAGAGGTCTTGCCAGTTTGTCGGTCGCCGATAATCAGCTCACGCTGGCCGCGTCCGATAGGTATCAGCGAGTCAATAATTTTCAAACCTGTTTGCACCGGCTCATGCACACTGCGCCGCGCAATAATGCCGGGGGCTTTAACTTCCGCATTGCTGAACTGTTTGGCTTTAATCTCACCCAAACCGTCAATCGGTTCGCCCAAGGCGTTGACCACGCGGCCCAAAAGCTCCTTGCCGACCGGCACGCTGACGATGGTGTCGGTGCGCTTGACCAAATCGCCTTCTTTAATGCTCTCATCCGAACCGAAAATCACGACGCCGACGCTGTTTTCTTCCAGATTGAGCGCCATGCCTTTAACCCCGGAAGCAAATTCAACCATTTCGTTGGATTGCACATTGTCCAGACCATAGACCTGGGCAATACCATCGCCGACTGACAACACGCGCCCCACTTCGCTCATATCGGTTTCCAAACCGTACTCGGCAATTTTTTGTTCTAAAATCGATGAAATTTCGTCAGCTTGTATAGACATCTTATGCTTTACCTTTCATAATCTGTTCCAAACGGTTTAATTTTCCGGAAAGTGAATCGTCAATGCGGACAGAACCGTATTGGACGACAAGCCCGCCCAGAATATCGGGATTAATATTATAATTAACAACAATTTTTTGATTCAAAATTTTTTCCAAATTTTGCTGTAATCTTTTTTCTTGTTCGCTTGTGAGTTTTTGCACGCTTTCGACATTAATTTCACAAACGCCGTTTTCTTTATAATAAATATGCTTAAATTGTTCCAATGCTGCTTTTAAAACGTCTAAGCGTCTGTTTTGCGCCAGTAATGTTAAAAAGTTGGCAGAAGGTTGCGAAAGTTCCAAAGTTTTGGCAATTTGCTTCATAACTTCGTTTTTATCTTGTGTTTGCCAAGCCGGATTATTAAGCGCTTTTAACTCGGAAATATTAAAGTTCTCGGCAAGCTTTTTGCAGTCCTGAAAAGTTTCTTTGAGCAAGTTTTTATCCGCAGCGGCGTCAAACAATGCCTGCGCATAATTTTTAGCAATTGCGATTTTAGAAACTTTTTTCATTCATTCTCCATCCCATTCTATATTACATAAACGAATACGGGTTAATGTCAACTTCTACATGGACATTTTTAGGAACACTTATCGTTTTAAGCCAATTCTGTAATATCACCTGAATATTTATATTTCGTAAAGTTTTTAAAAGCAAACGATAGCGAAATTTTCCGCGCAGCATAAAAATCGGAGCAGGCGCCGGCCCTAAAACTTCAACGCCGTTTCCATGCGGGGCGCATTTGGCAAGCTCGGCGGCAACTTTAGAAGTTGTCTCAACATTAGTACCCGAAACAATCAGTGCGGCCAACTTTCCGTAAGGCGGCAAATGCAGCGTTTGACGGGATTTTTTTTCCAATTTAACAAATTCTTCGCGGTTGCCGTCAACCAACGCTTTTAGCACCGCGTTTTCCGGATAAAGCGTCTGCATATAGACCACGCCTTTTTTTTCAGCCCGACCGGCACGGCCTGAAACTTGCGATAATAGCTGAAACGTTTGCTCCGCAGCCCGCAAATCACTGCCCATCAGCCCTAAATCGGCATCGACGATTCCCACCAGCGTTAATGCCGGAAAGTGGTGTCCTTTGGCTAAAATCTGCGTGCCGATGATAATGTCTGTTTCACCTTTTTCCATGCGGGATATGGCAGCCGAGATATCATTAAAAGACGAGGCGGTATCGCTTGAAAGAATTTCCACCCGTGCTTCCGGAAAGCGCCCTTTAACTTCTTCGGCGATTCGTTCTACCCCCGGACCGCAAGCCGTCAATCCGGATTCGGAGCCGCATTCGGGGCAAACTTTCGGGATATTGGTCATATAGCCGCAATGGTGGCAAATAAGTTTGCCTGATTTTAAATGTTCGGTTAACCATGCCGTGCAGTGCGGACATTGGATTCGGTGGCCGCAATCACGACAGATAACCAAAGGCGCATAGCCGCGGCGGTTTAAAAACAGCATAGACTGTTCGCCTTTTTGCAAGTTTTCTGCCAAAGCCGCGCATAAAGAAGGCGCCAACCATGACATTTGCGGTTTTGGCGGCGTGCTTTGTTCGGCATTGTCCGATTCTTTTCCGCTTTTAAGCGGTGGCAGCCATTTTACCGGTTTGTCTTTTTTTAAATCAATAATTTTGATTTCTGGCATTTGAGCGGCGGCATAACGGCTTAAAAGCTTGACGCAGCCGTATTTGCCGCTTTCAACATTAACAATGGTTTCCAAATCGGGCGTGGCAGTAGAAAGAACAATCGGAATATTTTCCAGCTTGGCGCGCACCACCGCTATATCGCGTGCTTGATAGTTGACGGCGTCTTCTTGTTTAAAAGAATGGTCATGGCTTTCATCAACCACGATCAACCCCAAATCGGCATAAGGTAAAAACAAAGCACTGCGGGCACCCACCAAAACTTTGGCACGGTTTTCGGCAACGGCTCTCCATGTTTCGGTACGTTCGCTCAAACTTAATGAAGAATGCCATTTTGCCGGTTTGACGCCAAAACGTTTTTCAAACCGAGCTAACCACTGTGTGGTCAAAGAAATTTCCGGCACTAAAATCAACACTTGTTTTCCGGTTTTAAGAACTTTGGCGGCGGCTTCAAGATAAACTTCGGTTTTGCCCGAACCGGTCACGCCGTCCAGCAATGTAACTGAAAAACCGGCTTCGCATTTTGCACATAAATAATCGGCGGCGGCTTGTTGCTCGGCGGTCAGTTGCACTTTATGAAAATCAAGTTTTGGCGGCAGAAATTCTTTTTGTTTTTTAACCGGCAGCGGTTCAAGCATGCCGACATCTATCATGGTTTTAATAACGCTCTGGCTCACGCCTGCGCCTTTTGCGATTTCCGCGCGGGAGTAGGGGCCGTGGCGCAAAAGCTCAATCACCCGCCAGCGGGCGGAAGAATTTTTAAGCTTTGCTTCAGCCAGAGTTTTGCCGGTAAGCTTGTATAAAATATTGACTTTTGGATCTTCAAACACCCCTTTGGCGCACAACACCATTTTTAAGATTAAGCCTTTATATGCCAAATTATAATCAGCCGTCCATTCAACCAACTTCATCAATTCCGGCTGCAAAGGCGGCAGATTAAATGTTTCAATCACACTTTTGATTTTGTTATTATCCAAGTTGGAAGATTTTCCGATTTTCCACGCCACGCCGATTTGTTGCTCGCGGCCAAACGGCACACGCACAATTTGTCCCAAAACAACATCGTCCTGGACCTTATAATCAAAAACATCGTTAAAAGGCAGCGGCAGCAAAACGCCGACAATTTTTTCCATCCATATACCTCTACTGACAACAGATGTTATGAGATTTGCCGGCAACTTTCCACAAATATACCTTTTTTCCCACAGATATTATTTGCTAAAAAATAATTTTAAACCTGTGGCCGCATAAGATAAATAATTAAATAACAGGATATTTCAGAGTTACACATATTGCAAAAGTCATCAATTTCAGACAAAGTGACCGTACCTAAACAGTTGTTGTTTGTACAATATTGACTGCCCCAAAGTTGGGATGCATTGTAACTTTCTTCATCAGCCTGGGAGCGAAGTTGTAAAGAATATAAATTATTGGCATTTTCTTTGGCGACTAAAATCATGTTACGGCAAATTTCAACAGCTCTTTGAGATGCTTTGCCATTAGAAATATCCATGCGGGTTGATACCTGAAAAAGCCCGATCCAAATCCGGTTTGATTTGGATAGCATTGTTTAAAAGTATATTAAAAGATTCGGCTTGTCTATTGAGCTTATACTTAAACATCGCTTTGGAATAACCGCTGATAGCCCCGACGCTTAAAACACCAATTATCGCCAGTACGCCGAGCATTTCAACCATACTTCTCCCGCATAGAGCCACATCTGCTTGCCTCCTTTTATTGTGTGCTGGAGAAGAAAAACTAAAAAAATTGAACAAATTCATCAAAAGAACTCCTGAAAACTGCAAAATAAACGTATTTGCTCGTCATTCTAAACTGTTTTTTTTTTTTGCAATTTTAAAGAGTCTGGTGGGGATAAGTTTCTACTTATTATTTACTGTCATGCCACTGCCGAGCATTGCTCGGCAGTTTAGGCATCTCTTCTCCAAACATGCAACAGACGCCTAACCTCGAGTGCTGCGCACTCTCAGGGCGTGACAGTGTTGTATCATCACCCCATGAACCGACGCCAGCCCCAATCCTCGTCTCCCACGAGGATACGCCAGTATCCGAGTTTTAGAGGCCCTTCTTTTTTCTTTTGTCATCTCTTCGAGGTACTGAAAATCTCAGGGAATACCAGACCCAGCCAAAGAATCGCCAATTATATTGATTTATTTAATATTAAAAAACCTGCCTTATCGTATCTAAGGCAGGTAAAATAAACGATTTTATTATTTTGTATTTTGCCCGTATTTTTTCAATATGCGTGCAGCTTCCCGATCATCAAGAATTTGTTCTTGATCTGGAGAATTTTTACCTTCAATCTGCGACCATGCCGAAAAAATAACTTTACGGACACGAGATTTTCTTGGCGGAGTATAATCCACAACCGGATTTGGATTATCCGGAACAGGTATCGGTCCGGGAGGTGTCGGAAGTATCGGATCAGGTTCCGGCTCTGGTTCAGGTTCTGGCTCTGGTTCCGGTGTCGGCTCTGGTTCTGGTTCAGGTTCAGGTTCCGGTGTCGGCTCTGGTGTTGGCTCAGGTTCAGGTTCCGGCTCCGGTCTGTCAATCCGCCGCCATTGACCGTCGTCATCATGACAATCTTTAGCCAAACTAAGCCCTGTCAATTGAGTGTTTTCTGTGCCGGTTGCCAAAATAGCATCGGTTTTATCCAACATATTGTTGACAGCCAAAGCTTGTTGATCACTGATTTTGTTGCCGCATCCCAACAAACCAATAAGAGCTTCCATCTCTTGCTGATATTGGTAAAAACGCTGATTGCTATGAATAATTGTGATAATGGACGAAGTTTCTTTATTATCAAATTCATTAGGGAACAGCTCTTTTAACCCATTCTTTATTTCGCCTTTTCCGGCGTAAGTGTTTTCCTCGGCAAAAGAAACCAAATTGCGCATTTGATCTTCATTTAACCCCAAATCAAGCCTATCAAAACGCTTTTCCAGATAGTCATGTCCGGAAGGCGTTTCTCTTAATGTCCCGTCACCCACCTCATAAGCTTTGCGCATAAAAGCGTACAAACGGTTAAACTTATAAATGATTTCTTCTTTGGTTTTGCCGGGGAACTGATCCATAGAACCTTCCAGATTCCTATAAACTCGATCAAGCGTAACTTCATCGCCGGTTGCTGATTTAAGAGTACCTTCGGTTGTTTGCACCAAAATATTATACTCTCTTCTGGAAATGCCCATTTCTTCACGAGAAGTATAAGTTCTTGGGAACAACCCTCCGTCAGTATTTTCTGCCGAGGCGTCAGAAACAACATTTGCTTGAGATGCAACAGTTGAACCGCCTTGAGCTTGAACAACAGTTGTATCTGTTGCCGTTGAATCTTTTACGCCAAACAAACGACCAAGCCAGCTGCCTCGGTTTTGTTTTTCTGGTGTTTCAACATTTACGGGAGCATCGCTTGAAACAGCTGCCTCAGCATTGCTTTGTCCGCGCGAAAAACCTAACTCTTGAAACACAACGTTAAAACCAAGCCCTATCAAAGCTGAAGTCGCAGCCTGTTTAAATTCTGTACTTTTTTCTTTATTGTCAGGATCTTTGACAGCAACAGCATATGCAATTGAAGCATCGGTCAATTGGGCAACCGTTGCCGTTCCTGCACGACCCAAACTGATAGCGTGGCGTGTTTCAGCAATATTAGAAGCCAAAGATACATTCAAACCATCTTTAGCGCCGCCGACCAATGTATTGGCGGCATCGGCAGCCTCCAAGCCGTCTTTCAGCCAGGCAAAGCCGGCAACCGCCAACCCGGTATTTAAGACACCGCCGATAATGTATGAACGCTTGTCTTTACGACTGTTCATTTTGTTTTTCCACGCCTGTTTAAGGGCATCCATAAATTTCAAAGGCGTTTCGCCTTTTTCTTTTTTCTTACGATTAATTCGGCGCATTTCGGCAATAATCGGATAAACCCAAGCGCCGGCAGTATGATATGCTGCATAAGCCGCAATTGCCGGTACCAAGACGGGAGCGGCTGCCGCACCTGCTGCGCCGGCTGCCGCAGCTGCCGTCCAGTAACCAAATGCAGCATTGGCGGCAACATTGCCGATTAATTTGAATTTATTATCACTAAAGCTGCCTTTAATATTTTTCCATATTTCATAACGATTTTTTGAAATATGATTGGCCAGTTCTTCAAATTTGTTCTTTTTTCTTTGTAAAGAAGCGGCAAGCTTGGAAAATTCAGATTCAACGGTTTTTCCTGCTGCTTTGGCTTTATCAACAGCTTGGTTAACAAAAGTTTGCGCTTTACGTTGCAAGGCACTTATATAACGTTCAATTTGAACAGCCGTTTCGGCGCAGCAGCTTAAAATACTGTCAACCGTCATCTTGATTTTTTCTTTGCCCTGCAAAATTGAACCAAAAACTTCAGTTGCTTTTTTGCTTTGCCGGTTAACAAAATCTCTATATTCCGGGCTGCCGATAACTTGTTCTTCCTTTGTTGGTTTGTCTAAAGAAGAGGCAATGGTTGTTTGTGCAAAATCCGCAAAGAAAATTGTTTTAATTTCGTCTTTTAAAATATTATTGCGCTCGGTTTTGCTCATATTTGCAAAATCTTTATTGCCGGCCAAAATGGCTTCGGCTTTCATTTTAGCGCCGTCAAACAACAAGCTCAGATATTCATTTTTGGTTTTATCATCAACAATTTTTTCCTGATCGCCTTTGCCGTCAATAATTTCGACGCGATCTAAAATATCGGCAATATCTTTGTTTTTTGCTCTAAATTCTTCAAAAGTCAGATCAGCGGTGTTTTCTTCCATTTTTTTATAATTGTCCGCATACACCTTGGCAGAATCTTCTGTCAGATTATTTTCTGTCTCAAAGGATTTTAAAGCATTCAAAGCATCTTTTAAGGCCGGATTGGTCGGATCTTGTTCGCGTACGATCCGCATGGCTTCTTGCAGTTGACTTAATGGGCATAAATAAATATCGCCTTTTAAGATTTTCAAGGCTTCGTCAAAAGTCATTTTACCGGTTGTTTCTTTTGCCATTACAGCATCTCCCCAATTTACTATATTATTTAATTATCTGCAGTATACACTAAAAAAAACATGATTTCAACATATTTTTGACAAAAAAACAAAAATTCATATGAATGCATGATTTAAACAAAAATAAAAGGATACAAAATTTCACTTGCTTTATTGAGAAGCATATACTATAACCGCCTAAAAGTAAAGAGTTTTTGTAAGGGTAAGCCATGAGGGTAGATTTTTTTGATTTTGATCTGGACAAAAGTTTGATTGCCAAAGAGCCGGTCAATCCGCGGGATGCGTCAAAGTTGCTTGATTTGTCGATAGAAGGCGAAATTCACGATCGCCATTTTTATGATTTGCCCGACATCTTACAAAAAGGGGATGTCTTAGTTTTTAATGATACGAAAGTTATTCCGGCAAGGCTGTACGGCAAGCGCGGCGATGCTTTGGTTGAGGTAACGCTTTATCATCCGCAGGATGGCAAATCCTGGTGGTCTTTTATCAAAAATTCAAAGCGTCTAAAGCCGGAAGATGTTATATCATTTTACACAGACGAAATTAAACCGGGAAGCTCGGATTTTTCTGCCCAAGTTAAAGAAAAAAACGGTGAAGACGGTGTTTTGATTGAATTTAATTGTGAACCGGACAAGCTTGGAGCATATCTTGAGCAATACGGATCCATGCCGTTGCCGCCGTATATCAAGCGTGACAAACCGGGGCAGGGGCTTTGGAACCGCTATAACGATAAAGAAAATTATCAAACGGTTTATGCTAAACACGAAGGTGCTGTTGCCGCTCCGACCGCCGGCTTGCATTTTACGCCGCGGGTTTTGGAAGCGTTGGATAAAAAAGGCATTGAACGTGTTTTTTTAACGCTTCATGTTGGCGCTGGAACATTTTTGCCGGTTAAATCGGAAGATACCAAAGATCATAAAATGCATGCCGAGTATGGCATCATCACGCCTGAGGCAGCAGAACGCATCAATCGTGCCAAAAAAGAAGGGCGCCGGATTGTTGCCGTTGGGACGACATCGGTGCGTTTGTTGGAAAGTGCTGCCGATGAAAACGGCGTTTTGCATCCGTTTGCAGGTGAAACAGATATTTTTATTACACCAGGGTATAAATTTCGCATAATTGATATGATTATCACGAATTTTCATCTGCCAAAATCAACGCTCTTTATGTTAATATGTGCCATAGCAGGTTCAGAACGCATGAAAGAAGCTTATAAACATGCTATGGAGCAAAAATACCGTTTTTATTCATATGGTGACAGCTCAATCTTAAAATGTGTAAACAAAATTTAACCAATACACTTTTATAATAGCGCCGTATTGTTAAGTTTCAGAACAAAAGAAAGGCCTTTTATGATACCGGGGCTCAAACAAATATTGTTATCGGTTAAAACATCTTATCTTCCGGCATTAATTTTGGGTATCGCCGCTTTGTATTTTTGTGGCAAAGTGCGTTTTCAAGCCGGAGAGTATCTGCCTTTTCATATGTTATTTTATATTTTGATCGTAATAAATGCGGTATTTGTGTTAGCTGTCGGAGAAGTCAAACCCTTGTTTCATCTTGTTTGGATTACGGCGGTATATCTGGCGATTAATAATTTGTCGCTTTGCTATGGTACAGAGGCATTGCAAATGCCGGAGTTTCAGTGTTTTCAGATTTTGTTACCGCTAAATTGGCTTTATTTTGCCATGTCTGAAAAAGATCGTTTAAATGATATGAGTAATTTTTATAGTTTATGTTTTATATTATTAGAACTGGCTTTAATTGAAAATTCTGCCCGTTTTTTCAATGCAGAAAGCTTTTCTGGTATAGAAAATATTTTGCCATACGAGTGGGCTGCAGTTTTGGTCGGGTTGTTATTGTTAGCCAGCCGTGATGGAAGTATCAAAAACACCGGGGTGCTTTTTGCATATATTTGTTTGGGTATAGCTTTGTTAAATAAATCATCTCCGGCGGCGTTATGTTTGTTTTTCGGTACGGCTGCGCTTATCTTATTTATAACAAGCCTGCACAGTTATATTTATACATATATTCGAGATAATCTAACAGGGGTATATAGTCGTCGTATGTTTGCGATTCATGCCCGTAAATCATTTCCGTTAAAGTTTAGCATAGGCGTCATCTGTCTGGATGATTATACCAAACTATTGCGCGTTTTTGGCTTAAAAAAAGTAAATAGCCTTCTTAAAATGATTATTAATAAGATACACGAATTGGATACCGGTGGAACGATATATCGTTATAATGATGATGAGTTTATTATAGTTTTCAAAAACGAAGATAAAAAACAAAGCTATGAATATCTGGAAAATATTCGCCGCACGATTGCCGGTGCCGAATTCGTATTAAACCGCAAACAAATCTTAAAAGTGACAATATCGGCAGGTGTTTCCGAAAAAAAACGTAGCGATACAGACGTTAATGCGGTTTTGGAACGAACGCGGGAAGTCTTGCAAAAAGCCTATAAATTTGCCCAAAACATTACTTCAAAAGCATAAAGCTACAAATAAGGATCAAGCTTTTTGCTAGTTAAAGCATGATAAACAGCCCATGCCCCCAAAACAATAAACGGCAGAGAAAGCATTTGTCCCATCGTTATATGACCAAAAACAAAGCCGAGTTGGGCATCTGGTTCGCGAAACTGTTCAACCAAAATTCGAAACCCACCGTATAAAATTAAGAACAGTCCCGAAACAAAACCGGTATGCTGTCGAATCCACTTTTTTTGCCATAACAAATTAAGAATGATAAATAACAAAACCCCCTCTAAGAAAGCCTCATATAACTGTGAAGGATGCCGCGGCAGATAACCGCCGTTTGGAAAACGTATAGCCCAAGGAACACTGCTAACCCGACCCCACAATTCATCATTGGCAAAATTAGCCAGCCTGCCGCAAAACATACCAATGGGAGCATACAAAGCGACTAAATCCGTTATGCTTAAAAAAGGATAATGGATTTTTCTTGCTACCAGATAAGAGGCTGCAATAACACCGATAATCCCGCCATGAAAAGACATGCCGCCATGCCATATGGCAAAAACCTCCAGTGGATTTTGCCAAAAAATATTTTGCCCGTAAAACAAAACATAACCTAATCTGCCGCCCAAGATAATGCCAAGTGTTATATAAAATACCAAATCTTCCAAATTGGACTTGCTGATAGGAAGGTTATATTTACGAACATTCCGCAGCACCAAATACCAAGCAGCAAGAATGCCAAACAAATACGCCATAGAATACCACCGTATGGCAATCGGGCCTATAGAAAAAATAATAGGCGAAATTTCAGGGTAGGCTAAACCGGTCATAAAACATCCTTAAAAACAGGTTTCTTAAATTATTTAAAAGTATATTAATAAACTTAACATAATCCACACATAAAATTAATTTTTTATACACAGGATTTGTAGTGCATTGATTTTGCTGAATTTTATAAAAAGACAAAATAAAAAAAACTAAAATGGTGGAAAACTGTTGAAACATGATTGTCTAAACCGACTCGGTGTTGCAATCTAAAAACAGTTAAATTTTTTATATAAAAGGCTGATAAATGCAAGCAGCATTACAAATAAAACTCCATGAAAATCCGATAGATACGGTTGAGGATATCTTCAGCCGAAAATCTTTGGCATTTGAACGCCGAGGCGACGGTGAAATTGTTGTTGAGCTGGAGGGCAAATGGGATAATATGTTGCTGTTTTTTGCTTGGGAGGAACATCTCCATTGTTTGCATATATCCTGCCTAATGAACATTAATGCCGATATTGTTAACCGCGGACGAATTTTTGAATTATTGGCGCTGGTTAATGAAAATCTTTGGCTGGGGCATTTTTCTTATTGGAGCGAACACCAAATGCCGTTGTTCAAACATTCGGTAATTATTCATGACGGCGAAACCGATTTTGAAAGCAAAATTGATCAGGTTATCAACATAGCTGTAAACGAATGTGAAAGAATGTATCCGGTCTTTAATGCCGTTTTAACGCAAAATATATCTCCCGAACAAGCTTTGTTTCCGGCAAAAACATTTTTACAATAAGTCCGTCAGTTGTTTTTGAATTGAGCATTATACAAAGCGGCATAAGCGCCGTTTTCTTTTTCTAAAAGAGCTTCGTGCGTACCGCTTTCCACAATTTGTCCGTCATTCATAACAATAATTTGTTCAGCATTTTTAATGGTCGACAAACGGTGGGCAATCACAAAAACTGTGCGATTTTTCATTAAATTTTCAATTGCTTTTTGCACAACGGCTTCTGATTTGTTGTCTAAAGCTGATGTTGCTTCATCTAAAATGACGATAGGCGCATTTTTAATAAGCGCGCGAGCAATAGCCAAACGTTGTTTTTGCCCGCCGGAAAGCATGGTGCCGCGTTCGCCGATTTCACTGTTGATGCCTTTTTCCAAGCCGGCGACAAAATTATCTAAGTAAACCAATTTTAAAACTTCATAAATTTCCTCATCGCTGGCATCTGGTTTGCCAAACAAAATATTGTCTTTAATTGTGCCGGAAAATAAGAAATTATCTTGAAAAACGACAGCAATGTTATTTCGCAGCGATTCTAAAGAATATTGACGTATATCAACCCCGTCAATTAAAATTTTTCCGGCTGTTACATCATAAAAACGCGGCAGCAAATTGATTAAAGTTGTTTTTCCGCCGCCGGAATTGCCGACAATAGCAATATTGCTTCCGGCTTTAACTTTAAGATTAACATTTTTTAAAACCGGTATATTTTTGTTATATTCGAAACAAACATCGGTAAACTCAATGCTTTTTTTGATATGATGCAAAGTTTTCGGTCGAGCGCAATTTTCAATTTTTGGCTTTACACCCAAAATATCCATGATACGTTCAATCGCCAAAAATGAAATCTGAACATTGTTAAAGCTTTTACCGATACTTTTAATTGGGGTATAAAGCAAAATCAATGCGGTAATAAATGAAACAAAATTGCCGGCTGAAATTTTGCCTTCCACAATAAGTGTGCTGCCATACCAGATAACAGCGCCAATGCCTGCCGAAACAATAACATGCATCAAAGGTGTCATCCAACCGGTTTTTTGCACGACCTTCATGGTTAGCTTAAAAATATTAATTAATGTGCTGTCAAATTTTTTATAGATATAAGATTGTAAATTATACGAGGCAATAGTGCGGTTGCCATTGTGCGTTTCGTTATAATTTGTGTAAATTTTGGTCGTTTCTTCAACGCTGCGGGCAATACTTTTTTTAATCCGCCGCTTAACGGAAGACAAAGGAAGTAAAGCAAAAATTAAAACCGCAATAGCAATGATTGATAGCTGCCACGAGTTATAAATCAAAACAACAATCAAAGATAATGAAGAAAAAAACCGGGAAATGAAAGTCTTTAAATTGTCCAGCAAGCCGGTGCAGGCAGTGTCGCAGTCTGAAGAAAAACGCTGAATGATCAGTCCGGAATCGTTATTGTCAAAAAAAGAAGTTTCCAAAGCCAGCAATTTTTTAAACAGTGCGCGTTTCAAATCATGGGTAATTTTAGTTCCAACCCAGGTATTAAGATACGTTGCGGCATAGTTGAGGCCGCCTTGTACCGTGGTAAAAGCAATAATCAAAAAAGGAATATAAGCCGGCGATTGAGCAGATTTATCCACCAAAACAATATCCATATAAGGTTTTAAGGATAAAGCCACAACCGAATCAAGCGCCCCAATTGGAATACTTATTAAAATTGCCAGGATAGCACGGAATAGGTACGGGCGAACAAACGGCCACATAACTTTATAGTGTTCGTGAAAACTCATTTTTAATTCAATTGGTTCATGCTTTGCCATAGAAATTACCTTAAGATAAAATATTTAAAAAATTCAAAATATACCAAACAATTGCAATTTGAAAGAAAAGCATCAGCCAAAACATAACCTTAAAACTTTTCTTTTTAGTTTTATGATGAAACAATTTTTGAGCAATAAAAGCTCCCGGCCAACCGCCAAGAAGTTCTAACGTATGCAGTTGAATTTCCGGAACGCGCCAATTACCTTTAATGGCGGCGCGTTTATCAAAACCGTAAGCCAGAACGGTAACAAAATTGATGGCGGCAAAATGAAAAACCAAAAACAATAAAAATGTTTTATATACAAACGGCGTAACTCTAAAACAATAAGTTTCCGTGTAATATGCAGTACTGATAATCAAGCCGAAATATAACAAAAAAAACGGATTTTTTTGCAACGGGCGGATTAGAATTAACATTGCTGCTAAAATAGTTGTAAACGTAATAACCATATATTTTTTCCTACCGCGGAAAATCTATAATAATTTTTTGAAAAAGGCAAATAGATAATTATATAAAAAATAAAAATTGCATTTTAATAAAAAATTAACTAATATGCTAAACATCAATAACCCATCAAGGAGAATAAACGATGAAAAAAATGATAACAATATTTATGATAGCCGGGCTGGCGGCAGGCTGTGCCACCCAAAACAATCCTGAATGCGGATATCCGCAAAACGAGTGTTCTGAGCCGGTGGTTTACGAAGTTCGCCAAGAAGCAATTCAAGTTCAAACGCGTCCATATGTTTATACGCAGTACAATCCTTGCCGTTGTGCATACCGTCCGGATCCGTGCCGTGAAGTTTTGCGTCCGCGTGTTAAAGAAGTGGTGGTTGAAAAACCGCGCCGCAATTGCCCGCCGGACAATCAAACCTTAAATTGCGGTTGCGGCAACTGCCAAACTTTTAGACAACCGGTTGTCTATCAGCAATTTAACGGCGCCTCAGCCCCGACAGCTGCAGGAAATGTACAATATCGCACCGGGAAGTATACGGCGGTTGAAGAAATTATCCCTAACCATCCGGATGCATATTTGTTAGCATCTTCTCGAGTTTTAAATCGTTTTTTGAAGGATACCTCATCAATTTATTCCCAAAGTCCTGATGTCAAACTGTTTGTCAAGACCGCCCGTGCCGGCAGCAAAGATTTGCCGGGCGGTCTAAACGAAGGTCCTGACAATATGAAAAAGCAGATTGAAAATTCCTATACTTTTGTTATAAGCGACACCCTTTCTGATGCTGATTATTATTTAGAAACAGATGTCGACTGGTTGGATACGCCTTCTAAAACTGTTCCGGCGATTCAATACAAAGTAGCCTTATACGATAACCAAAAAAACAAAATAGATGAATGGGTTGAAGTGATTAAAAAAGTAGATAATTCAGAAAGCTGGCTGTAAGGATGCATCTCAAACGGACTTTTTTTGCAATATTGCTGCCGTTGATATTCATGACGGCTAAAGCAAAAGCGCAGCTTATAGAAATATACGGCAACGCTTGTGAAAAAGTTATTGAAGGAGAGAGCAAATCCAGCACACGTGTCAGAGCTGCCGACAAGGCAGTGTTTTTAGGTGTTAAAAAGATTGAAGAATTATCAGATGCCAAACAAAATTTGAACGAACATGATTTAAATGTTTTGGTTTATCGTTTGGTTGATGAACATGTTGAAGATTTATCAGTTAACACCACGAAAGATAATGAAGATAAAATTTGTGTCGAAATTACCGGCGCAATTAATCCACAGTCTGTTATGCAGGTAAAAGAAGAGTTTTTGAAAAACGGAATGCCAAACAAGGCATTGCCGGCTGAAGCTGTGGCTGAAATAGCAAATGAAATTAAACAAGAAACGATTATCAAGCCTGAAAACCCTGAAAAACTTGCTTTGCTGCATATTTCAGCACTGGAGTATTATAACGGTGCTAAATCAATTAAATATACAGAACCGCTAAAGCAATTGTTTTCCGGCAATCCGTATTTTTATTTAACCGAAGACGCAGAAATTGCTGATTATATTGTGCGTCCAAAAGTATTAAAAGCAAAAGTGGATAAACTTGATGCCGGGCACAAACGTTTGCAAATGGTTGTTACACTTGAAATTTCGGGCTTAGAAAAAGATGTTGTCAATGAATATCAAAATCGTTTTGTCTTGTTTGGTGCAGAAGAAGACGAACAAAAAACAGCATCGCGTTTGCTAAAAAAACTGCTTGACAATGCCGGCAGCGGTGCTTTGCGTAAAATTGAACATCACGAGCAAGAAAAACTTGAAAAGAATGAAATAGGTCGTCCGTTGGATGAAGAAATAGCCCACAGCAATTGGTCGTTTTAGCGTTTCATTTTTCCAGCAAGAAAGTGACCGGTCCGTCATTAACAAGTTCAACCATCATATGAGCTTGAAAAATGCCGTTTTTGACTGTAACATTTTGTTCTTGTAGTTTTTTTGTAAAATATAAATATAATCGGTTAGCTTCTTGAGGTAAGGCGGCTTTATCAAATCCCGGGCGGTTGCCGTGGCTGACATCGCCGGCAAGCGTAAACTGCGAAACGACCAAAATTTCACCACCAATGTCTTTAACCGAAAGATTCATTTTGCCGTTTTCATCTTCAAAAATACGCAAATTTGCCGTTTTGTGCGCCAAATAATCTGCCTGTTGTTCCGTATCATTTTTTTCGACCCCTACAAATACCAGCAAACCTTGTCCGATTCGCGCAATAAGCTGACCGTCAACGGTAACGCAAGCACGGCTTACTCTTTGCAGCAAAGTTTTCATAATCTGAGTTTCCTTTCTAAAAAAACAAATACGACAAATAAATGGCAGCACCGATACCTGCCAAGTCGGCAAGCAAAGCACAAGGTAGAGCGGTGCGCGTTTTAACGATTTTTACCGCACCAAAATAAACCGCCAACACGTAAAAAGTTGTTTCGGTCGAGCCTTGAATAACCGAGGCAACAAAACCTTCAAAACTGTCACCGCCGTATGTTTTGAGCGTTTCAATCATCATGGCGCGCGCACCGCTGCCGGAGAGCGGTTTCATAAGAGCTGTCGGCAGTGCCGGTACAAAAGAAGTATCTGCATTGAAAAATAAGAGTGTTTTTTCCACGCCGGCAACAAACAAATCCATAATACCAGAAGCACGCAACATGGCGATGGCTGCAAGCATGGCCACGAGATAAGGAATAATTTTAACGGCAATTTCAAAACCTTCTTTTGCACCGTTAATAAAGGTCTCGTAGACATTAAGACGCTTGAGTGCCCCGGCTGCTATAAATATGAAAACAATAAATAATAAAATAAAATTTCCGGCAGCTGTTGAATATTGAAGCCTCATTTCATCTGGAAGTGAAACAAAATACCAAGCCAAACCGCCAACCACTAAAGCAAACCCGCCGATATAAGCCAAAACAACTTTATTAAAAATATTGAGCTTTTGTGTCCAAGCCACCGCCAAAAAGCCAACCAAAGTTGAAGCAGAAGTTGCCAATAAAATTGGGATAAATACGGCACACGGATTAGATGAACCGAGTTCGGCACGATACATTAAAATATTAATCGGCACAATAGTCACCGCTGAAGCATTAATTACCATAAACATAATTTGAGCATTTGAGGCGGTATCTTTTTTCAGGTTAAGTTCCTGCATTTGTTCCATGGCTTTTAGCCCCATCGGTGTGGCAGCATTATCAAGCCCTAGCATATTGGCGGCCATGTTCATAATAATAGAACCGATAGAAGGGTGGTTTTCAGGAATTTCGGGCATGATTTTTTTAAACAGCGGTGCCAAAGCCTTAGCAAGAACAGCTGTCAAGCCGGCGCATTCGGCAATTTTTAACAATCCTAGCCACAAACAGAGCATGCCGGTTAAATTAATGCAAATGGTAAAACCGCTTTTGGCGGCATCAAACAAGGCGTTAACCATCAATGTCCAAATTTCGGCATGTCCTAAAACAAACGCCTGATAGCCAGCCGCTAAAAAAGAAAGCAGAAAAAAAGTTGTCCAAATAACATTAAGCATGACAATCTCTTAATTAATGATAATTAACGATAACCTATCTTAAAAAGGTGAAGATAATTTTAATATTTTATTTAAGAAAGACAGTTTATACTCATACACAAATAATTATTTAAGGAGAAAATTATGGAAAAATGGATTGTCATTGCCGCTGTGGTTATTATTTTAGGCGGTTTTTATTTATTGTATGTATCTTTGGTTAAAAAGAAAAACAAAGTAAAAGAAGCGTCATCAGGCATTGATGTCCAATTAAAAAAACGTTATGACCTTATTCCGAATTTACTGCAGATGGCTTCTAAATTTATGGAACATGAAAAAGATTTGATGACTGAAATTGTTCGTCTTAGAACCGAAGCCATGAAAAAAGATTTTGGCGGAAATCCGAAAGAAGCGATTGATTTGGCAAATGCAATTGATGCTCGTTTACACGATTTTTGGTTGTCGGTAGAAAATTATCCGGATTTGAAATCAAACCAAACCATGCTGCAAACCATGCAAAGTTTTAACGAAGTGGAAGAACACATAGCCGCTGCCCGCCGTTTTTATAATGCCAGCGTTAATGATTTGAAAAATGCTGCCGAAATTTTTCCCGGCAATATAGTCGCTGCGATGGTTGGTATCAAAGCGGATATGCCGTTTTTTGAAGCAGAACAAGAAGCAAAACAACGAGTAGAAGCAAAAGAGTTCTTTAAATGATAACGCCCGATTTTGACAACCTCGAATATGAACAATATTCAAATCTAAAGAGTCGTTTTGATCAATATTATCAAACAACATTGCAACCGTTTTTAAAGCAAAAAGAAGACACCCGCTTAAAGTATGTCAGTCGTTTTTGGTTTTTGCTGCTGTTTATTCTTTTTATATTACCGATGATTATTTTGGTGGTATATTTTTTGGAACAATACTGTGAAACAAAGATAGATTGGGCAGGAATCCTCTGCTTAATGATAGCGCTGACAATTTATATTTTACGAGGCCCCTTTGCCAAATACCGCAAAGAAGTCAAAAATGATGTAATGGATTTGTTTGTTCGTTTTTTTGATGGTTTTTCCTATCACCACGGCAGTGGCTTAAGCAAGGCATTAATGCAGCAAAGCCGTATTTTCCCGGAATATACCACAGAAAATGCAGACGATTGTTTTAGCGGTGTTTATAATGGCGTCACTTTAAAAGTATGTGAAGAGATATTAAAAAAAGAAAGTTATACGGCTAAAGGAAAAAGGCAGCTAAAAACGGTATTTCAAGGCATTGCGGTTGAAATGGGCATGAAAAAACCGTTTAAGGGACAGACGGTTGTTTTAAAAGATTCCGGTTTCTTTAATAAATTCAAAGGCTTTGAAGATATGGAAAGAGTAAAACTTGAAGATGTTATTTTTGAAAAACATTTTGAAGTTTATTCATCAGATCAAATTGAAGCACGGTATTTATTAACCACGGCTTTTATGGAACGTATTTTGAAATTAAAAGAGCTTTATAAAGGCAAAAAAATTGAGATAAGTTTTTATGCCAACAAAATTTTACTGGCGATTGATACCCAGGAAGACATGTTTGAGCCTTGTTCATTTTTTAAAACCAATTTGAATAAAGAAAAATTTGATAGGGTTTTTGAACAGTTTTGGACGGTTTTTTCCATTATTAACATTCTAAAATTAAACCAGAATATTGGAATGTAATATATCAAAAGCCCGCTTTTCGAAAAGCGGGCTTAAAATTTAATTTTGTTTATTTTTCAACAAATGGTATTGCACCAGCATGATAATCACAAGATAAGGCAAAAACATTTCGCTGCTTTCTTCCAAAAGCGACCAGATTTCAATTTGCCCGCGCGGCAGAGGAACATCATTGTGTGCATCACGCCAGTTGCCCGGAAAACGGTCGGCAAACTTGGCAAAAACCAAAACCGTGCAAAAAACCGCCGTGGACCAGGTAACGGTATTGAATTTGAAAAAAGACAAAACCAGATGTTTGGCATATTTAACCGCCAGATAAATCACCGCCCCGAAAATCACGATTAACAGCAATCCGAAAACAATCTTTTCCCCCAGAGGGTTATCAGGGTTTAAGAAGAAACGCGATTTGAAAGGAGTGGTATCGGTGCGCGACAAATGGTGCTGAATGCCGGCTTCGCGCAAAAATGCACACATGGCTAAAAATAAATAAATGCCCCAGGAGGTAATTTTATCGGTATAATCTTTGGCAAAATACATTAAAGCCGCCAGCATGGAAATATAGCCGATGTTGGTGATGAGCTCAATAATTTGCCCGTCTTCGGTAATTTTGAATTTTTGCTCAGGAAAATAAATCAAAACGACCGCCAGCATCAACCCCCAGCAAATGGTAAACAAAACCGGCGTAAAAAACGGTGATAAGAAAATTTTTTTCATAACTTTGTCCTTATAAATTATTTTAAAATATACAGGACTATATATTTAAAGTATTCGGAAATAAACAGTTTTTTTAAAGAAGGTGCATAAATCCGGATGGTTTAATTTATACAAAAATCCAAATCCGGAATGTGGTGGCCGTACTTTCTTCGGTAAATCCTCGGCACAATGCATCAATTTTATCCAAATCCAACGCCGCTATGCAGCGCCCGCTTGGCTGGCATGAATCTTGTCCGTAATAAATGGTTTGTGTATTTTCATTTATACCCATGCCGTAGGTTTCAAGAGCATGTAAAATAGGGGCATTTTCTTTTCCGGTTTTAACAACGTTCCGGCAGATTTCCACATTTAAATCATCTTCTCCGGGGTTGAGGTATACTTCGGCCATCATGGCATTTCGCTGCGGTTTGCCGGCAAGAACGGTTGTATTCTGGCTTCCGGTGACATAAAAAGCAACCCGCAGACCAAACACATCATATACATAGGACTTGGTATCAGGCCGTATCATTTCTTTGGGAACAGCGCCAAGAGAAATAAAAGTACTGGTAATATTATTGGTAATGGTATTGTCAATCGTGATTTTGCCGGCATATAATGCTGCCGTATTGAAAATGGTATTTAATTGCTCGGCCTGTTTATTGAGTTTATATTTAAGCATTGCCTTGGAATAACCGGCAATTGCCCCGACGGAAAGCACGCCGATAATCGCCAGCACGCCGAGCATTTCCACCATACTTCTACCATTTTCGCGCATAACATTCTCCCAAAACTGCAAAATAAATGTATTTGCTCGTCATTCTAAACCGTTTTTTTTTTTTGCAATTTTAAAGAGTCTGGTGGGGATAACTTACAACCGGTACTTTATCGCCATACCCCAATCCTCGTCACTCCACGAGGATACGTTAGTATCCGAGTTCTGGGGTCTCTTCCCTTTTTCTCTGTCATGCCACTGCCGAGCATTGCGCGGCAGTTTAGGCATCTCGTCTCATACATGCAACAGACGCCTTAACCGCCGCACTATCGCACGCCGATGGCGTGACAAAGAGGAACGCCTTACCGCAAGCGTTATGCGCTCTAAAAGCATCTGACAATATAGTGTTATCACACTAGCTGCATAATTAGATTATCCAACAACAAAAAACCTGCATCTGTTGCAGCCAAATAATGGTGATTATTCACAATCAAACCTTGCTGTTCTAAAAGTGTTGCATTTTTTTTATTGATAAAAGCATCAAATACCAACCCGCATTGTGCATTAAAACGGGATTTGTCAATTCCGCTCTGCAACCTCAGCCCCATAATCAACAATTCTTCAGCACGCTCTTTTGCCGTCAAAATTTCTTTATGACGTTTCGTAACAAAACCGTTATGTGCCGGAGGATTGTCAAGTGCATAAAACTTTCCGTTAATATTTAAGCGCCCATGTGCCGATTCGCCAATGCCGATATAATCGCCGCCTTCCCAGTAGCATTTGTTATGGATTGATTCGTACGTAGCTGATGCAAAATTTGAAACCTCATAGCGCGGATAACCATGTTTTCGTAAATAATCAACCGTAAATGTATACATGTTTGCAGCTCGTTCTTCATCCATAGGTTGAATGTTTTTTTTATAAAACGGCGTATTTTCCTCAATTGTCAACTGATATAATGATAAATGCTTAAAACCAAAATTGGCGGCTTGTTCCAGTTCTTTTTGCCAATCATCAAGTGTTTGTTGTGGACGAGCATAAATCAAATCCATGGAATGATTGTCGAAATTTTTTAAAACTTCCTCAATATTATACAAAGCTTGTTTCAGATTATGCGTACGTCCTAAAAAGCGTAAATCATTGTCATTAAGCGCCTGCACGCCTAAAGACAAACGGTTAATACCGGCATGCCGCAATTTGAAAAACATATCTGAATATGCCGAATTCGGGTTGGCTTCCAAACTTATTTCAACCTGAGGAGCAACCTGCCAAAGTTTGAAAATATGCTCAAGCAGACGTTTGATGTTATCGGGAGTTATCAAGGAAGGCGTGCCGCCGCCGAAAAAAACCGAACAAATCCGTCGTTCCGGCAGCAAGCGATGATAAAAATCCAATTCTTTGAGATAAAATCGGATAATTTCATCTTGCGGTACGTTTTTTTGCACGCGCTTAAAAAAGTCGCAGTAGGGGCATTTGCTCTTGCAATAAGGCCAATGGATATATATAGAAAGCGGCTGTTGATTCATATGTTATCCTTTAAAATTGACAAATGCTTCAAAATCTGCTACATCAACAAACCAAAGTTTATAATTTTGTTTATTAGTCTTTAAATCTTTTTAATATTTTTTACATGACAGAGCAAGAGGTTTTTAAGGTTGTAATTGAAGAACTGATTAAAAAACTTCCTCATTACGCATTTCATTATGCCACGACATGTTATGATATAACTTGTTCAGACGGGGAGTGCTGGAATTGTTATATGCGTCGTCCGCGAATTAGTAAGTGGGAAGTAAGTCAGGTCATTCCTCAATTAGAAGTTATTTTTTCCAAAAAATGTACTTTGGAAAGGCCGAATTTTTATGAGGTGATTAAATTTTTTGCAGACTGATTAAAAACACATCATCATTTATGAACAAAAAACGCTTACCAATGGAGGTAAGCGTTTTTTGTTACATGCCAAACCGGTTTATTTTCGTTCTTGCGGTGCCAAAACTTCAGGAGCTTTAGGCGTTGAAGACAGAATTTTTTCGGTTACCGGTTTATAAACCGTCTTTTGCCACGGGCTCGGTCTGTCATAAAGTTTTTCACAAATGGAAAGCCCGACGCTGCGCAAGGCTGTTTCAGTCGGTAAGAACAAATCTTGCCCGTTTTCGGTTTTTTGACCGGTGTGAGCAACGCCGTTGATAGTGCCAAAAGGATCAATCAAGACGCCGCCGATAGTCACATGCTGAACAAACGTATCCATCATGATTTCTGAGCCTCTGTCTTCTGAATAGCGATAACCGGTAACTTTACCGCTATTATCGATATAATTTTCACCGTCGGCAAAATTATCAACATCTAAAATACCCAAAACCATAAATCCTTCATCATTAACTTTTGGCAAGTCAAGATTTAAGGAAAGCGGCGTATAAGCGGTTGGTTCGTCAAGCATAATCAAAGCAATGTTTTTGCTGGGATTAATCCGCACGGCATGTCCGGATAAGGTTTTGCCGTTAATGGTTTTCAAAACATAAGAGTTATTTGCTTTATCAATCAAATTGGCAGAAGTCAAAACAAACGATTCGGATATAATCAATCCGGCGCCTTTTTTACCGGCATTGTTGTCGATTTCCACCACAGATGCGCGGACTTTATAAAGGTTTTCCGGGCTCAAGACATCGTAAGGCGGCCGGTCGACAATACATAAACTATCAAAAGATTTTGTATCTTTTTGAATATCAACCCAAGTATCGTCCACAACGGCAACTTCTCCGCCGGAAACAACCCCGCTTGTTTCTTTGACTAAATTATCAAAGACTTCATACCCGGCGATGATACCGGCATCTTCAATAATCGGCGTTACCGAAACGGGTTGGCAGTTGCATTGCTGGGTTACGGCAGGGCATTGCGGCGCTTCGGAAAACGGGCAAATCATTTGGCATTGTTGATAGCATTGCAGTTCATTTTGGAACTGGCATTTTGCCGGGTTAAGGGCAATTTCTTCATCAATCAAAGCGTTGCGTTGCGCGGTAAGTTCCTCAGGTGTTAAACGCACCATCAGTTGGTCTTCAAAACCCGGCATATTGCGCAAATTGCTCACGGCATCGGCAAAAGCGGCTTCAACGAGTTTAATTTCGCCGTTGTCAGAGCCGTCATACAAATCACTGTAACCGGTTGTTGTGCCTTCCCACAAAACAGCGGTTTTAGTTAAATTAGTAAGCCGCCATGTAACAGTCATTTCCGCCGAACCGCTGCGCTTGTCTTGTGCGCGTGCTTCATCCCAATTATAACCGTCGCAAACATTCATAAAGAAATCCGTAATTTCTGCCGACAAAAGGTATTCAGGCAGCGGCGAGGGGGTTGTCTGTAAGCACAAATCTTCCGGAATTTTGACCAGATTGTAACAATCGCCGGTGACTTCTTCAAAAACTTTGTTAAAGTTCATGTCTTTTTGCATAATGCGGCCTTGATTTAAGATAGCCTCTTTATCATACCGCCGGCAGCCGAAAATACGGAAACGATAATTGCCGAGTTTCTCGCCATAAGGGGTAGACGTAAAGCTGTCATTAAGTTTAAAATCGACATGATCAAGATATAAAGGTGCCATGGCGCAACAATCACGAGCAACAGCTTGGTAGATATACGGCGTATAAGCAATTAAATAATTAGCAATTCTTGGTTGAGGGCGTTTACATGTTTCGCAAGGACCGGTGTCAATAAGCGGCCCGCTGTTATAGCAGCGCACGCATGGTCCTCCGGGAAACAGGCTCCCATCCTTATCGGCCGGATCGCTGGTCAGGCAGCTTTCGCAAGACCCGCCCGGGAACAAGCTCCCGTCTTTATCAGCCGGATCACTGGCAAAACAGCTTTCGCAAGATCCGCCCGGAAACAAGCTTCCGTCGCGATTAATCGAGGCTTCCTTATATGAAACATTAGATGTACGGCTTTGGGCAGAAGTTGTTGCAACTGTCCGCGAAGGTTTTGTACTACGGGCAACCGATTTAGGCGGCCGTCCGCGTCTTTCCATCATATCGCGGATGGTATAAGTGGGCTGCCTTGAAGCGGCATTAATGTTATCTGCACCTGCAACAATAGCAAATAAGGCAGTTACAACAGATAACAATAAAATTTTAGACGGCCGGTATATTTTCATTATACATCTCCTTAAATTTTATGATGCCGTTGTCATACGGCGGTAGTTTAAAGCCTCGGCAATATGCATTCTATGCACATTTGTTTCATTTTGCAAGTCCGCAATTGTTCTTGCCAACCTTAAAGTGCGGTGATAGCCGCGTGCCGAAAGCTTAAACTTGTCGGCAAAATCGATTAAAAGCTTTTGTGCATCGTCGTCTAAAGCCACGGCTTCTTCCAGAAGTTTACCTTTGAGCTGTGAATTGGTCAAAAGTTCCGGATGTCCGAGTTTAGCGAAACGTTCTTTCTGAATATTTCTGGCGGTTGTAACACGCCTTAAAATAACCGCCGACGATTCGCCTTTGTTTTTGTTGGCAATATCCCACGGACTGACCGGCGGCACATAGACGTGAATATCAATCCTGTCCAGCAACGGTCCTGAAAGTTTGGCCTGGTATTCCGCGGCACATTTGGGGGCTTTTGGGCATTCGTGCCCGGGAATACCTAAATTGCCGCATCGGCAGGGGTTCATGGCGGCAATCAACTGAAAACGTGCCGGATAAGTGTGATGATATTCCGCTCTGGAAACGCTGATCTCGCCATTTTCCAGTGGTTGCCGCAGTGCTTCCAAAGCGGAACGATTAAATTCCGGCAGTTCGTCTAAAAACAACACGCCGTTATGCGCAAGCGAGATTTCCCCCGGACGTGCCTTTTTACCGCCGCCAACCAAAGCCGGTGTGGAAGAGCTGTGGTGTGGATCACGATACGGGCGGTTAAAGTCAAGTTCACCGTTTTTGAGTTCGCCGGCGATAGAATGAATAATGCATGTTTCCAACGCTTCTTCCGGCGTCAATGGCGGCAAGATTGACGTAAGCCGTGCCGCCAGCATGGATTTTCCCGAACCCGGCGGACCGACCATAAGCATATTATGCGCGCCTGCTGCGGCAATTTCCAAGGCGCGTTTGGCACTTTCCTGTCCGCGAACATCAGCCATATCCAGCGGATTTTTCTTTTCTTTGGCTTTGTTAGCTGTCGGTTTGGGTAAAACCTGCGTACCTTTAAAATGATTGATAAGAGCGAGCAGGCTTGGTGCGGCAACAATATCTTGCAATCCGCCCCAAACGGCTTCGCCGCCTTGATTTTGTGGGCAAATAAGTCCTTTATTTTCGCGCCGCGCTTTAATAGCGGCAGGCAAAATGCCGTTAACCGGCATAATGGTGTTGTCCAATCCGAGTTCGCCCAAAACAATATAAGAGGAAAGTTCTTCCTGTGGCAAAATCTGCATGCAGGTCAATAGCCCGGCGGCAATAGCCAAATCAAAATGCGAACCTTCTTTTAAGAGATTGGCTGGCGCCAGATTGACAGTGATTCGTTGTGCCGGAAGACTAATGCCGATGGCTTGAAAAGCGGCGCGTACGCGTTCTTTACTTTCGGCAACGGCTTTGTCCGGCAATCCGACGATGGTAAATGCCGGTAATCCGGAGCTGATTTGCACCTGCAAATCAACTTCCAAAACATCCAAACCGTTAAATGTTACCGTATTAATCCGCGCCTGCATATGCTACCACCTCGGAACTTTTTCATCTTTGCGCCAACGTCGGGTAGGGTAGGCATCGTTTTTAAGAAAATCATATTCGGCTGGTAATGATGGAATATCCCTTAACTGAACAAAACCCTGCTTGGCAAAACGCTCGGCGCATTCTGCCGCCGTAATATCTGGAGAAGGATAACAATAAACCAATACCCTGCTTTCAAGATTTTGTAAAACAATCATTTCTTCTTGATAAGGCAAGATGTAATATATCGGTGCTTTATCCGAGTTATTGCTACCGGCACAGCCACATAACAACAAAGCTGCGGCAAAACACAGTTTTTTAACTTTTTTCATGCGCATAAATCCTTATAATTTTTGCTTTTAGAATAATGAAAATTTATTAAAATAACCTTTATAAAAAAACACTTGCAAAAATAAACTTCTGCTTGTATATTAGCGCTTGTCCTTGCCGCAAGAAAGCTTTTTTGCGGCTATACATTAACCGGGCGGCAACGCCCATTTGTTGAGAATCCATAAGGAGAATTTTATATGGCTAATTACGAGAGCGTGCTGATTGCACGTCAGGACTTGGGCGCCTCACAGGTTAACAGCCTTGTTGCTGATTTGAGCGAAGCTGTTAAAAAAGAAGGCGGCGAAGTCGTTAAAGTTGATAACTGGGGTTTGAAAAACCTGGCTTATCGCATCAAGAAAAACCGCAAAGGACATTATGTTTTGTTAAACATTGTTGCCCCTGCTAAAGCAATTTTCGAATATGAACGTTTGATGAGATTAAACGAAGATGTCATTCGTTACATGACCATCAAGGTTGATGAATTCAACAATGAAATGTCTTCTGATGAAGATGTTGCCGCTGTTGAAGCTGAAGTTGAAGCTTAAGAATCAGGAGAAACAAGATGGCAAAACAATCATTTTTTAAGAGAAAAACCTGTCCTTTTTCCGGCGAAAACGCTTTAAGAATTGATTATAAGGACGTTAAATTGTTGTCCCGTTTCATTTCTGAAAAAGGCAAAATCATTCCGAGCCGCATCACTTCTGTTTCGGCTAAAAAGCAAAGAGAGCTTGCTCGGGCAATCAAACGTGCGCGTTACATCGGCTTGTTGCCGTATGTGGCTCAATAAGGGAGGGTGCAGATATGGAAGTCATTCTTCTTGAACATGTTGAAAAATTAGGTAAAATGGGCGATAAAGTAAACGTTAAAAACGGTTATGCCCGTAACTACCTTTTGCCGCAGAACAAAGCCTTGCGCGCAACCGAAGCCAATGTCGCTTATTTTGAAAAGCAAAAAGCCGAATTGGAAGCCCGTAACAAAGCTTTGTTTGATGATGCTTCTGCCAAAGCTGAAGCTTTGAAAGGCTTTAAGGCGGTGCTTATCCGTCAGGCTGCCGAAACCGGTCAGTTGTATGGTTCTGTCACCATCCGTGACATTGCCGCCGCGATTAAAGAGGCTGGCTTTGACGTTGAACGCCGTTATGTTTACTTAGAAAAGCCGATTAAAGATTTAGGCATTTATCAAGTAAAATTGAACCTGCATCCGGAAGTTTCCCAGACGATTCTGATTAATGTCGCCAGAACCGCCGATGAAGCTGCCAAGCAGGAAAAAGCTTTCAGCCAGGAATAGGCAAAAAGCTTAAAAAACAAAAACGTCCGATGTTTCGGGCGTTTTTTTGTGGTATAAACTCAAAATACGAAATATGGAGAAAAGATATTCCATAGGGAGTTGCTTTTATAAAAATAAGGATAACGTCACAATTTTATGACACTCTTTCCATATTCCATAAAATTTGGAACGAACAAGATGTTGTATCGTCGCAAGTTTTACAAAGTTCATGCATTTGTGACAAACTTAAATCTTTTAAGCATGTTCGGTTATTTGTACAATGGGCATCGCCAAAAGCGCGATTGGTATGCTCACCTGAAACATCTTCATTATCTCTTACAAACATTGTTTGCCACAGCAAAGCACTGCGTAGTTTAGACATTTGAAATAAGTTCATGCATATATCATAAGTATTTTGATTGATAAAAATTGCCATGCCGAAATACTGTTGTATGCCTGGTTCTAAATTATGAAATAATGAAACTTTATTATTAAAAACATCATAAATATAATAAGGGTTTTGATCTTTTATCATCTCAACCGGTATAATACCCAATTTACTAAATAATGGAGCCATATTGTAATCTTGATGTCCCAATCTGTCTAAGTTGTCATAATGCAGCGTGGCATAATCTAAAATGCTGCCGATTTGTTCGGTCTGTTTGTTGAGCTTATATTTCATCATCGCCTTGGAATAACCGGCAATTGCCCCGACGCTTAATACTCCAACAATTGCTAAAACCCCGAGCATTTCAACCATACTTCTACCACATTCGCGCATAACATTCTCTCCAAAATTGCAAAAAATACCTGTTTTCACGTCATTCTAAACCGTTTTTTTTTTTGCAACTTTAAAGTTTGGTAGGCGCAAAAATATCTCTCTTTGGATGCAAAAAATTTTATGGACGCACCGTCATGCGAAACAAATGAGAAAAAGAAAAATAGACGCCTTAACCGCCGCGCTATCGCGCACCAGTGACGTTACAGAGAGGAAAATGCAACAGACGTTTGACCACAAATGCAAGGCTTTTGTGGTTAAGAATTCCAGGATCAAACCATAGAATCAAGTTTTTCTGTTGAAATTTTTATGAAGCATCATATATCACCTCTGAAAAACAAATATATTTTTATAAGGAGATAAAAATGATTTATATTGAAAAAATAGCCCTCTGGCTGACAATCATCGGCGGACTTAACTGGGGACTTATCGGCCTGTTTGATTTTAATTTGGTTGGAGCTGTCTTTGGTGATTTGAGTATCATCAGCCGTATTATTTATATTTTAGTCGGCATTTCAGCAGTATGGCTGATTTATACGCAAGTTTTGCCGGAAAAAGTTGTTGTCGTTAAAAAATAAAGGGCTTTAATCAAAGCCCTTTATTTTTTAGTGTTTTTTACCGGTCGACTGATTTATCAGACGATGGCATGATTTTACCTTTAGAATTGCTTTGTTTTGAAGTTTTCTGGTTGTTTGCAGATGTTTTTTCTTTAGGTTCATTTGCATTAAGTCCCATCACTTCATTGTAAGGTTCGCCTTGATGTTCATCATAAAAGACATTATCGCCCTGCAGTTTATCCAATCTCCAGGTTGAAGGATCATTAGGATCCGGAGCTTGTTGCCGGGTATCATCAGCAGTTTCCTTATCTTTAAGTTTTTTCCGAACGCTTTCAACAATGTCAAGAATATTTTTGTTGCCGTCAACCGTATGTTCTTGCTTGCCCTCAAAATCAATCTTAGGATTGTTTTTGTTGCCTTTGTCGGTATCAAATTCATTCGGTTTCTTACCTTCAAAATCAATCTTAGGATTGTTTTTGTTGCCTTTGTCGGTATCAAATTCATTCGGTTTCTTACCTTCAAAATCAATCTTAGGATTGTTTTTGTTGCCTTTACCCTTGTCAAAATTATTTTTGTCCTTGGTTTCATTTGCATCAAGCCCCATAACTTCATTATAAGGCTCGCCTTGATGTTTGTCATAAAAGACATTATCACCCTGCAGCAAATCTAATCGCCATGTTGACGGATCATCAGGATCCGGATGTTGTCTTTGATTGCCGGGACCTTTAGGAGGCTCGGCTGGTCTGCCCCGGCCAGGATTACCGGGTTCTTTCCCTGGTTTAGGAGGTTCTTTGGGATCCGGTTTGGGAGATGGAGAATACCACCAACCACGGCTACCAGGTTCTTTCCCCTTTTTAGGAGGATTGACTGGCTTAATACCCTCTTTAGGATTAGCGGACTCTCTAGGCGGTTCGCCTGGGGAATACCAGCCAGGATTACCGGGTTCTTTCCCTTGTTTAGGCGGTTCGACAGGATTGACGCCAATGCCCGGATTAATACCCTTTCTGGGATTAGCGGGATCTTTAGGCGGTTTGCCTGGGTGAAACCAGCCGATGTTACCGCGACCTTTGCCAGGGTCTTTGATATTGCCCTCTTTAGGATTGTCAGGGTCTTTGACGATTTTTCCGGGTTCTTTTTTCCTGTTTAAAACCCTGTCCATGAAAGCACCAACTCTTTGTTTCAATCTCTTGACCGCTTTAAAAGGATGCTCTAAAACGCCGACCATGCCGACACCCAAATCCGTTTTATTGCGAACCATGTCAAAATCTTCTTTTTGAGAAGTCGACGTTGTTTCAACTTCTTTAGTGGGGAAATGTGTCTTGTCATGATCATAAGTTGAGTGTCTTTCCGGATAAAGAACATCATTTACCGGACGATTATCTATGGTGCTGACAAAGTTATTCAACCCGACATGCGATTTTAAACTCTCATAAGCTTGTATAGCCTCAGGGTTGACGGAACCGTCACTGTTAAAAAGCATTTTCATATCTTGAATGCTGTCATAAGGGATATTATGCTGCTGAGCAAAACCTTCGCCGAATACGGTATGATAACCGTTGCTGGTTCCGCCGTCATACATGGGCATATTATCCGGCGCCCGCATTCCGGCGTCATGAGCAGTCAGAAGTGTATGATAAGGATTTTCCACACCGCCTGCTTGCAAAGCTTCAATCCGGGAATTCAAAAGGTCCGGATTATCTTTATACCAGTTGTTTTGCAAAAACTCTTTGGCATTTTGGTCAAGAACCCCATAATCAATAACCGTTTCTGTTGTTGTCGTGGTTTCAGGATGAGAGCCGGTGTGTTCCTTGTGCTGGAAAAGAGTGTTATCGGGATTGTACTGATTGTAGGCATCAATAGCCACATTAGCAGCATAACGCCCCATCAATGCAGCCAGCCCGGTTATTGAAGCGCGTCCGATTGCCCATACGGCAGCCTCTGCTTTGCTCATTCCGCCCTTAACATTACTGTTATAGCTCAAAATAGCGCCACCGCCGCCGCCGACAATCAAAGAACCGGAGCCCAGAGCCATGGCAACGCCCGGATTTCCTGTTGCGGCAAAGCCCAGAGCCGTAGCGCCCAATACCGTTGTCGTAACAGAAGTCATCAACTGCGGGTTTTGAACCATTGCTTTTAGGCCGCAGGGAAGCCCTTCTTTTTTACGTTGTTTGCGCCATTTCCAGATGGCTCTTGCCGTCATGGTAACGCCCAATGTCACACCAAGCGCGGCACCGGCTAATTTATTAAGCCCGCCGGTGGCTGCCGTTAAAGTAGCATCTGATGCGGCAATTGTGCCGAGCGTCGTGATGGCACCGGAAACCAAAAAGGCGGATAATCCGTATTTTCCCAAACTTTTAAGTTCATTAATCCGTCGCTCGCGTAAATTTATCTTGCCGTCAACCACACGGTCAGCTGCACGCTTGTCCAGTTTTTTCAACGGTTCAAACAAGCGTACCGGTATCGAACTGTCCTGACCGAGTTTTTTGCTCAAACGGTGTGCGTAAGCACCGGTACTGTTAATACAGCTATCAATACCGGCTCTATACCCGCGCGGGCTAATGCTCATCGGATGTTCAACATCTGCCAGATTTCTTACAAAATCTTTGAGATATTTTTCATTCGTAAATTCATCCGGGTGCTCTAAGCCGTTTTTAACGACCCGGTCACTGACATGAAGAGAAAACAATGTTGCCGGAACTTCTTCATTAAGCTCACTTTGTAAATATTCCGGTGTCATTTGCGTATCAGAACCGAGTTCGCGCATTAAAACATTTTGTTTTGCGACCATAATAACATTATCAAGTTTGCTCTCGGGGATAACCTTTGCACCTTGGCTCCACGTATCTGACAATGTTCCGTCGGCTAATTCAAATTGAGGTTCAGCTTGTCCTTGTTCATTAGTAAACTTGAAATTGGAAATCAGCTGCAATGTTTCATCGCTTATCTGAACAGACGGCAGAAGTTCATTTAACCTCTCAAAACGTTGTTCGGCATTTTGGCGTAAGTTTTCGCCATCCAGATTCCAATCATTATCATATGAGGCAATGAGCTCATTCAAATAGTTTTTGCCGCTTTCAATGACAGCTTTTTTCTGGTTATCTTCAGATGTGTCTCCAAGCCCTTGCGCACGCGCCTCAAGCATTATCATATAGCCGTCATAAGCATCACTGATATTGGTAACATCGGCAAAATAAAAACCTTCTTTCTTTTCAAGATCAGAGCAAAGATTATCTATTCTTTGTTCTATTTTTGTCAACATTTCCTGCTCTTTGCTGGTGTCGGCATCTTGCGGAGCATCAGCAATTGTCTGGCGCAATTCTTCGTATTTTTGCCCGAGAAGTTTGGGCGGAATATGTGCCAGCATTTCTGAATCGACCATTCTTTCGGTCAGACGATTTTCAAATTCTTTCCATTCTGCACGGGTAAGTTCATTATTGCTGCGAAAATCATGAAGAACCGCAATAGCATCGGCAGGGGAAGAGATCCCCTGAAGCGTCTCTACATCGATTTTCCCCATATCTTTCAATACATTTAATTGTAACGCATCAAGCACAGATTCGTTTTTATCGGAAGAGGAGCTTCTTACACGAGCCTTGTCACTGGAGCTGTCTTGCTTCTCGTCTTCCTTATTTATATCTTGCAATGTTTGATTTTCTGCCGGAGCTTTTTCAGATTCCGCAATTCTGCCCGTATTGATATATTGTTCCAACTTCCGTCCCAAGGTCGAAACAAAAGCTTTTTCATTATCTTCCAGTTCGTCGTAATTTCTTCCCTGAAAATAACGCCCGGCCAGAGCATCTTTGATATCTTGAGACACCTCTTTTTCCACATCGCTTAAGTGCCTTTTATCATTGTCATCGATATCGTTTTTTGAGTATTTAAACAACCAAATCCAGGCATCTCGTTCATAATCATAAAGCGAAGAGACATCGTCAGACCCGGTATTCTTTTTTAAGAATTCTTTAAACTCATCAAGTTCTAAAGTGCTGGGACCAAACTCGTATTTTGCCATGACCGTATCCTTTGCGAAAGTTTATTTTAGATACACTCTACCATTTTTGTCTAACTTTGGCAAGTGTTTTTTGTTTATATAAAAATATCAAACATTTATAAAAAAGATATTAACAAGCCGTTTTGGCATTCTTGTTTTAACAAAATTACGGCTCAAAACAAAAGGATGGGAAAACCAGAAACAAGTTTTTTAAAAAAAAATAACAAAATAAATAAAAAATGCTTGCAATTTATTTTTGATATGCTATTAAATACCACATCAAAATGATGCGGGTATAGCTCAGGGGTAGAGCGCAACCTTGCCAAGGTTGATGTCGTGGGTCCGAATCCCATTGCCCGCTCCAATTCAACAAGCCTCCTGACCGGAGGCTTTTTTTATTATAACTCTTAAGCGGAAAGTTTGTATGATGGCAGAAACCAAAAAAAATCGTGAATTGCGTTTTGAGCGCGAAGCCAGAGCTTTGCAAAAGAACTTGGAAAAACGCAAAAAACAGCAAGCTGAACGCGAAAAAATCAAACAAATAAAAGGACTTAAAAATGGACAAGATTAAAATTACCGGCGGCAATCAGCTGAACGGGAAAATTTATATCAGCGGCGCTAAAAATGCGGCACTGCCGCTCATTTGTGCAAGCCTGTTGACAGAAGACCCTGTTGTTCTTACCAACATGCCGATTTTATCGGATATAAAATCCTTAAATGCATTGCTTGTTCAACTGGGCACGGAAATTAAAGAAAAAGATGAAAAATCAGGCAAACACGAATCAAAAACATATACTTATCAAACCAAAAAGTTTTTAAACCTGATAGCCCCTTATGATTATGTCCGTAAAATGCGCGCCTCATATTATGTTTTGGGTCCGGTTTTGGCTCGTGTCGGGCATGTCGAATTATCGCTCCCCGGCGGCTGTGCTATCGGTGCCAGACCGATGGATATCCATCTTAATTCTTTAGAACAAATGGGTGCAAAAGTCGAAATTAAAAATGGCTATGTCGTTGCTGACGCTAAAGGTGGTTTGAAAGGGGCAAATATTATTTTCCCGAAAGCCTCGGTCGGTGCAACCTGCAATATTTTAATGGCAGCCACTTTGGCTAAAGGCACCACCCGGATTGAAAACGCCGCCAAAGAGCCGGAAATTGGTGATTTGATAGATTTGTTAACCGATATGGGCGCCAAAATTGAAGGTAGAAACACCTCTATTTTAACGATAGAAGGCGTCAAATCTTTACACGGGGCAACCCATGCCGTCATTTCCGACCGCATTGAGGCCGGCTCTTATGCTATTGCCGCAGCTATCACCAAAGGCCGCATTGAGCTTGTCAATGCTCATGCCGAACATTTGCAGACGCCGCTTAATATCTTGCGCGCCATGGACATCAAAATTACCGAAAAACCGGAAAGCATCATCGTTGATGCCCGCAACGCTTTGATGCAGGGGCAAGATATCATGACGGATTATTATCCGGGCTTTCCGACCGATTTACAGGCGCAGTTCATGGCTTTGATGACGGTTGTGCCGGGCGCTTCGCTCGTAACCGAAAATATATGGGAAAACCGCTTTATGCATGTACCCGAACTGATGCGCATGGGCGCCAACATCAATGTTCACGGCTATGCTTCCGCCATTGTCCGCGGGGTTAAGAAACTTTCCGGAGCGCCGGTGATGGCAACCGACCTGCGGGCATCTTTTGCGCTGGTGTTAGCCGGGCTTGCCGCCGAAGGCGAAACGATTGTCAACCGTGTTTATCACCTTGACCGCGGCTATGAAAAACTGGAAGAAAAGCTGCGCGGTGTCGGTGCGGATATTGAAAGAATTAAAGAAACGGATTAAATCTTTTAACGAAAGGAAAAAATCATGAAAAAACTTTTATCTTTATGCACGGTTTTGGCCTTAGTTGCCTGCGCGGGAAAAGCAACCTCATTAAACGGCGAATATAAAATGCTCAATGCGCCGGAAAATGCTGAAATCACCATCGGCTTTGAAGGCGACAGATATTTTGGCCAGTCTGCTGTTAACCGTTATTTCGGCAGTTTTGAAAAAGAAGGCGATAAAATCAAATTCGGCCCGGCCGGTGCCACGATGATGGCAGGCCCGGAAGAATTGATGAAGGCCGAACATCAATATTTGCAGGATTTGAGCAAAGTGACGACTTATACGTTAGAAGGCAACACGCTGACCTTAAAAGGCGAGGGCATCAGCTTGTCTTTTGAAAAATAAAAATAAATTTTTTGCCGTTAAGAGCCAACGCCCCTTAATTTTAAGGGGCGTTTGATATTTAAATTGACAAAGCATATGAAATAGTATTTCATGAACGCATGAAGGAAATATCATGTGTTATGTAAGTAAAAATATTTTTTATCTGAATCCGAATGCTTTAAAAGTGTCGGAAATCTACACACACACACACACACACACACACACACATTTAAACACTGATAAACAAAAATTTAAAAAAAGCCCAAAAGACTTTCGTCTTTTGGGCTTTTGTCGTACTAAAGGAAAAAATCCATGAAAAAGAAAGCAATTTTTTTTGTTAAAGACTTTACATTCGGCGGTGTCGAAAAAGTTCTGGTAACGATCGTCAATACCCTGATAAACGCCGGTTGGCAAATAACAATTATGTGGAACGGGTATGTTGAAGAAAACGACATGAAAAAAGAGATTTCTCCGGCTGTCAAACAGTTGTATGCCGCAAGACTCTGGCATTTACCCGCTTTTTTAATTTCTCAAAAGAAAACACCTAAATTTTTGCGTAACATTATGACGAAAACAGGAGTGTTGTTAAATCGATATTTGCCGCGCCGTATACTCGATTTTGCTTCTTATGATTATGTAATAGATTTTCGCAACGGTTCATCTTTATTATATCGTTTGCCGTTGGCAGCGCAGCAAAAACGCATTGTCTGGCTGCATGGCGCATACGCTGAATTTGTCCGCAAACATAGATTGGAGCGCCGTAAAATTTTTAGTTATGACAAAATCATTTGCCTGACTGAAGAATTTAAGAGGCAGTTCTGTCATGATTATCCGGCATTCGCCGACAACATAACCAGCATTTACAATCCGTTTGTAATCAATAAGCCGCTGCCGGATGTGCAAGAACAAAAACAATGTCAAAAATACCAACCTTATTATCTGCATGTCTCCAGAATTGATGTTGATAAAGATATTCAAACCGTGCTGGATGCGTATAAAAAATTTTTATCACATAGCGGATCAAATAAAAAATTGGTATTTGTCGGCGATGGAAAACAGTCTGATTTTTTCAAAAACAAAATCAAAGAAGAAGGTTATGCCGATAAAATTATTTTTTACGGTCGGAGTTCGGCACCGCTGACATGGATGCAACATGCCGAAGCCTTGATTTTGTCATCTAAAGCCGAGGGCTTGCCGACGGTTTTGATTGAAGGACAAATTTGCGGCACGTTGGTCATATCATCAGATTGTCGCGAAGGGCCTTCTGAAATTTTGCAGAACGGCAAAAGCGGCATATTGTTTCCGGTCGGCGATGTCGATGCTTTGGCAGAAATTTTACATTGCGTCGATGATGGTACAATAGATAAGCAAACTTATATTGACAGTGCCTTAGCAAATATATATCGTTTTGATACTAAAGAATTTGTACGGAAATTTTCTTTATTGAGGGATTAATCTATGTCGCAACCTACCGTTTCTGTGGTGATACCGGTTTATAATGTGGCACAATATTTGCCGCAATGTCTTGACAGCCTTATAGGACAGGATTTAAAAAATATAGAGATTATCTGCGTTAACGATGGTTCAAAAGACGATTCATTGTCGCTTTTGCGCCACTACGCCGAACAAGACGCTCGCATAAAAATTATTGATAAGGCAAACAGCGGCGCGGGCGATAGCCGTAATATGGGTTTTACCGCGACCAAAGGTAAATATGTGATTTTTCTGGATGCCGATGATTTTTTTGATAAACGGATGCTTTCTTTGGCTTTTGCCCGAATAAAAGAAACTGACGCCGATATGGTTGTTTTTCGTTATTATTTATATGACAACCGGACAGGAAAAGCAAAGGAAGAAGATTATGCTTGGATGCAGGTTAGAGATATTAAAAAAGAAACGTTTGCCAAAAAGGATGTTCCGGAACGTATATTTAATATTTGCGCCAACGCCCCGTTCGTGAAACTTTATAAACGCGAATTTATCGCCAAGCATCAATTAAAGTTTGATAATCTCAAGAGTTGTAATGACGTGGCGTTTTCTTTATCAAGCTTGTATCATGCTTCAAAAATTGCATTGCTTGATAAACCGTTGGTTTATTACCGGATAAACACCAACAGTCAAATCAGCGCCACGCGCGGCAAACACGCCGATAATGCTTTTTTGGCTTTGCGCTCGTTTTTATCGCAAAGCATGCCGGAGGAAAAATACCTGGAAAGTTTTTATCGGTTTGCCGTCGGTGTTCTGGCTTATGAATATAAATTAGCTGATGAGAAAAAGATATTTTTGCAAAGAGCAGAAAAATTTTTTCCGGCAGATTTTTATAAAATATTTTTATATAAAACCGGCAAAATTCCGTTTTATAAAAAAATTGTAAGAATAATACAAGACAGTCGGCATAAGCATATATATCTGTTGGGTGTTCATTTAAAAATAAAATGCAAAGGGAAATAAGTATGAAGATTATCAAACTTCAGGGTGGTTTGGGCAATCAGATGTTCCAGTATGCTTTTGGCAAGGCTGTTGCGGATTTAGGTCAAAAAACTTATTATGACATAAGTTGGTTTTCTAAGGAACATAAGGATACGGCTCATCGTAATTTTGATTTGGAAGTTTTTAACGTTAAAATAAAGCCATCGTCATGGTGGCAAAAACCTTTATGCCGAATTGTTAAAGAAAAAACAACGAATGTCTATGAACCCGAACTTTTAGCGCCAAAAGGCAATGTGTATTATAGCGGATATTTTCAGTCCGAACGTTATTTTAGCGCCATCCGCACCGAAATCTTAAAAGATTTTTCTCTTAAAAACCCGATAAACGATGATAAAAATCTGGCTTTGTTAAAACAAATCAAAGCTGAAAATTCTGTTTCAATGCATATCCGACGGGGAGATTATGTAAAATTGTCACATATTTACGGGGTGTGTTCGCTTGCCTATTATCGCAATGCGGCAGAGTATATTTGCCGTCGTGTTTCCAACCCGCATTTTTATATTTTTTCAGACGATATGGCTTGGGTAAAAGAAAATCTGCATATCAATGCACCTTGTTGCCTTGTCGATATCAATAATGCGACAACGGCGTATCTGGATATGGAATTAATGAAAAATTGTAAACACAACATCATTGCTAATTCAAGCTTTTCTTGGTGGGGCGCTTGGTTGAACGCAAATCCTCAAAAAATTGTTATCTGTCCCGATGCATGGTATGCGGATAATCGTAAAACAGATATTGTGCCGCCTCAATGGATACGGCTTGAAACATAAAATATTAATTTGAATAAAATCGCGCCGGTAGTTTTTCACTTTCGGAAAAAGGCTCAAACTTTTTTAACCGGTCATTAAAACAGCCCTCGTCAATATAAAGTTCGTCCGGATTGTTTTGTGTGCGTTCCAACACGCGCTTTTTGGCTGTTTGTAAATCGCACTGCAAAATATCAAACACCACGTCCGGCGTAAGCGCCTTGGCCCAGTCATAATATTTTTTTCGGTCGTCTTTGCGCCAAAAACCATAATCCAAAATAACATTTTGCCCGTTTTTGAGCGCTGTTTCCGCGGTTTGCAAAATATAAGCGTCAACTTCTTGACAACATGCGGCAAAATTCTCCGGTGTGCGCCCAAAACGTCGGAGCATAATCTCATCATGCGTAAAACGCACGGCAGGGAGTTCTTTTTCCAATTTTTTGGCAAATGTCGTTTTCCCGAAGCCCATAAAGCCGCATATCAGATGCACGGATGGTGCTTTGCGGATAAGAATGTGTTTAAACCATTTTTCCTGAAAGGCAGTCAGCCGCTCAATGTCTTCATCGCAAAAGGATTGTCCGATTGGTGCAATAATAAGCTTGTCATCGTCATCATCGGTGCGGCGGATAAAGCCGATGCAACGACCCGAAAAAGTTTCAAGCGGTGTATCCACACCCAAGACATAGGCGTCCAATTCCTCACCGTCGCCGGAAATTGTGTTCGGCACAAAGCCGTAATTAAGTTCATAAACAAAACCATGTTTGGGGTGCAAAGAATGTAACGGTCGGTCGATTTTGACCGTAACGTTGGTGTTAAGATAATCAAAAACCGACATGCCTCCTCCTTTTATCAGACATCATAACGGATAATTTTTTTAAATCCATAAAAAACTATCTGCAAAAAATTTTGCAAAAAAACTTTCCCCGCAAAAAAAACTCCCGAAAAGCAAACCTTCCGGGAGATGTGTAATGTTTGAGGGGCTTATATGTTTACCACCATTTTTCGGTTTTTTGCTGTCCCCAAACCAGTTTTTCACCCATTTTCGGCGTCAATACCGTAACATTTTTTTTCTGTGCTTCGTTGAGTACCATGTCAATGGATTCGTGCCACGGATGCAAAGCCAAATCAAACACCGCCCAATGCACCGGCACAATCGTTTGTGCATCCAAATCCGTTGCGGCACGGATAATTTCTTCCGGAAACATATGCGTGTTCGGCCAACCGGTATTCCAACCGTCAATTTCAATTATAGCCAAATCAAAAGCGCCGTATTTTTGCCGCATTTCGGCAAAATGCGCGCCGTAACCGCTATCGCCGCTCCAGTAGATGTTTTTGCCGTCGCTCTGAACAACATAAGCATTCCACAGGGTTTTGTTGCGGTCGCCCAAACCTCTGCTGGAATAATGAACGGTGGGTTCCGCCGCAATCCGGACACCGTCGGCGTTAAAGACATCGCCCCAGCCCAGTTCGGTAATGTTTTCAGCCTTCACGCCCCAACCTTTAAGAGCGGCGCCCACGCCGAGTGGCACGATGAAATGTTTGTTTTTCAAAGCTTGTACACTGGCACGCTCCAAGTGATCGTAATGATTATGCGTGATAACCACATAATCAATATTCGGCAACTCGCTGCGTTTTATCGGCGCCTCAACGTAACGTGGCACGGCCAACGGTATCGGCGCGGCGTTGCCGAAAACCGGATCAAACAAAAACCGCACGCCGCCAACTTCCATCAAAGCGGTGGAATGTCCCAGCCAATAAAAAGCGAAATCTTCGGCTTTTGCCGGAAAACTGCCGCGGTTGAGTTTAACTTGCGGCAAATCCACCTTCGGCGCAAAAGGTGAACGCGTTAAAAAACGCAGCCAGCCGGCCGGTCCGTTGCGAACATTATCAAAATCATAAACCATTTTTTGCGGGCTTTGAAATTCACCGTTTTTGAAATACGCAAGTTTTTCATAAGCTTTCAAATCAGCCTCGGACGGCGCTTTTCCGATTTCCCTTAAAGCATAAAGCCCAATCCCGCCGATGAAAACGACCGCTGCGGCCAAAAAACAAATAATCATTTTTTTCATTCCAACCTCTTGTTTGACAATATTAAAGTCTGTTTCGGCTTTTTAATTAAACCTCAATCAGCTCATAATCGCGATTACCCATGCCGAGCTTGTCCATATACTTCAGCTGATGCAAACCTTCGCGGCTTTCAATGCGCTCCACAATGTCGTGTTTGTCTTTTTCGGGCAGGGCGTAAACCAAGTCAACGGAGGCCTGATCAATCGCCAAAATATCGGTTGAAGCCAAAATGCCCAAATCCGGACAAGTCGGTTTGGCGCCGTGTGCATCGCAGTCGCAATCCACCGAGATATTTTTTAAGACATTGATATACGTAATATGTTTGCCGAAATGGTCAGTTATTGCTTTGCCGCCTTCCACCATTCTTTCCAAAAATTTCTTGCCGGTTTCCCAGTTTGATCCGTGCAATTGGGCTTTGCCGACCTTGCCGGAAGCGCAACCGATGGCGATGTTTTTCAAAGAACCGCCGAAACCGCCCATGGCATGCCCTTTAAAATGTGTGTAAACCACCATGGAGTCGTAATTTTCAATATGCTTGCCGACCGCCACTTCTTTTAAGTGTTTACCGCCGGCAATCGGCAGATTAACATCGCCGTCTGCGTCCATAATATCCACCGGACAGAAAGTCCAGCCGTTGATTTCCAGCACTTTGCGATGTCCGACCGTATTTTGCCGCAAACTGCCGTACAACACGTTGCACTCCACAATCGTGCTGTCGGGGATGTCGGCTTGTAAAGCTTTGGCGAGTTCGCGCGGCAGCAGGTTAGGGCCGTTGGCTTCGCCGGTGTGCAGTTTGATGGCAACTTTGCCGCTGATGTCCTGATTGACCTTATGATAAAGTTCTTTCAATTTTTTCGGTGTAATTTCTTTTGAGTAATAAACCTTGGCTTTTTCTTTTTGTGATGCGGCAAAAGTTTTATAAATTCCGCCGCCCAGCAGACCGGCGGCAACCGCGCCGGCTGACATTTTAAAAAAATCTCTGCGTTTCATAAACTTAACCTTTCATTTGTTATCAGGCTTTTTTGAACTTAACTTTTTTGCTCAAAATATCGCGGATTTCTTTGATATCTTCTTTACGAACAATAGGATACAATGGAATGGAAAATGCCGTAAACCCGCAATTATGTCTTTGTAAAAAATTATACTTGTAATCAATGCCTTTTTTAGGGTTTAAGACAATGACGTCATATTTCTTAAACCAACAGCGGATGGTTTTTTCCTCGGCGTTCTCCACATCTTTCCACGGCAGTTTGTTGCAATGGTCAATTGTGATGCCTTCATCGTCAATCACCGCCATTTTGTGCTTCAAAACATATTTATAACCCCATGCCAAGGTTGAAAAGATGAACACGCCGATAATCACTTGTGTCTGCCACCAAAACAAAAGGCACGGACACACGATGCAGCAATGCAAAATCATAATAAATAACACGGCGTTAAAAATCATCCACACATTAACGGGGTTGAATTTATAATAAAAAGTCTTGGTTTGGCTCATAATTTCCTCCTCATGTCAAAACCGATGGAAACCTCATCTCATTCAACATAACATTTAGAGTTAACTCAAAGTCAAGTGTTTTTTTTAACTTTTTTAAAAAATTATTTCTTGACTTAAAACCCGCTTTCAACATTAGATTAAACAAAGTGCAATTATTCAAAAACGGGAACAAAGCGTGAAGAAAAAAATTTTATATTACGGTCGTGCGGTTTTGGCGCTTATCATCGGCGTTATGAGTGTTTTAGCATTTGCCGGCGTCTTTTATCCCGTGCGGATTTTTGATGTTCAATTTACGGCGCTTTTGCAGCGCGTCGCGGTGGATTTTTCGGTTGCTGCCGTTATCTTGCTCTGCCTTCTTCTGGCATTAACGTTGCTTTTCGGACGTTTTTATTGTTCAACCCTGTGTCCGTTCGGTCTTTTGCAGGAATTGTTTATGACGGTCTTTCGCCGCAAAACCGGTGTGCAAAAAAATTTGCCTTTTAAATATTTTCTGGCGGTGGTAACGTTCGGGTTTTTAGCCGGCGGCACGGTGTTGGCGGCACGCTGGCTGGATCCGTACACTTTGTTCGGTGCGGCGGCGTCCGGCGCATGGATAGGTTTGACGGCGGTTGTTTTGGTGCTGATATTGGTGTGGTTTAAAGGGCGCTTTTTTTGCACCAATATTTGTCCGGTCGGGGTTGTCTTGGGGTTGCTTTCCAAAATCGCCTTAAATAAAATTTATATTGAAAACGACAAATGCATATCCTGCGGGCTGTGTGCGCGCAAATGCCCGACCGGCAGCATAGATTTCAAAAACAAAACGGTTGATAATGAAACTTGCATCAAATGTTTCAAATGCTTAAACCAGTGCCGCAAAGATAGTCTGCATTATGGCATAAAACCGGCAAAAATCATACCGTTTAGTCCGGCGCGCCGCCGTTTGCTTGTCAGTACGGCATTTGCCGCATTTGTTGCCGCCACAATCCGCGGCGGTATGGATTTTGCCCGTGCGGCCGTCGGCAAATTAAAAAAAGCGGTCTTGCCCGCCGGTGCGGACAACGCCGATGATTTTGCCAACCGTTGCTTGAACTGCAATTTGTGCGTGCAAAACTGTCCGATGAAAATCATCAAAAAAGCAAATGAGGATTACCTGACCGTGCATATTGACTACGGCGATAATTTTTGCGACTATAACTGCCATAAATGCAGTGTGGTCTGCCCTTCCGGCGCCATCAAAAAAATAGCGCTGGAACAAAAGCAAAAAACTCAAATAGCGCTTGCGGTGGTTGATGAAAACATCTGCGTCAAATGCGGCCTCTGCGTGCGGGAATGTCCGCGGCAGATTATCCGTAAAGCAGACGGTGCTTACCCGCAAATCAGCGCGGACGAGTGCATCGGTTGCGGCGCTTGCCAAAGTGTTTGTCCGGTCAAAGCCATCACGATGCTTCCGGTGGAAAAACAAAAGATTTTAGGATAAGGAGAACAAAAATGTCATTAGGTTTAACAGAAATTGCCCTGATTTTGGTTGTGGTTTTACTGCTTTTCGGCGGCAAACGGATTCCCGAACTGGCTAAAGCCTTGGGCAAGGCGCAGTATGAATACAAAAAAGCCAAAGAGCTTTTGCAAAACGAGGCAAAAGACTTGAAAGACACGGTTGAACAAGTCGTCAAAGACGAAGAAAACAAAGATAAAAAACAATAAAATCAATCGGCTCCGGTCATGGAAGATAAAGACGAAAGCCTGATTGCGCATCTGGAGGCGTTGCGCGCCATGCTGCTCAAAAGTCTGCTGGCTTTGGCGGTGGGGCTTGTGCCGGTGTTTTTGTTGACACCGTGGTTTTTGGACGCCCTGATTGCCGTCATGATTCGCGACAACGATGTAACGCTTAATTATTTTTCGCCGATGGAAGTTTTTATTTTGCAGATAAAAACCGCGGTGGTTTTGGACATTCTCGTTTGCTTTCCCTACATTGCCAAACAAATCTGGAATTTTGTCTTGCCGGGGCTTTATGAACACGAGCGCCGCTTTGTCAAATCAATCGTTCTTGTTTCAAGCGGGTTGTTTATTATCGGCGTTTTGTTTTGTTTGTTTTTTATTTTACCGATGCTGATAAATTTCGGCATCAGTTTTGCCACCGACAATATCAAGGCGGTGTTTGGCATCTCAAACATCGTAACCCTTGCTTTATGGCTGTCGGTTGTGTTCGGGCTGATGTTTCAGTTTCCGCTCATTACTTATTCGCTGATACGCGCCGACATAGTTTCATATGAAATGGTTAAAAGCAAGCGCCCGTATATTATTGTCGGCATTTTGATTATTGCTGCCTTGTTAACCCCGCCGGACGTGGTCAGCCAGTTGATGTTGGCAACCCCAACATATCTGCTCTTTGAAGCCGGCTTATATGCAGCCAAATACAAAGCGAAATCAAAACCCTCTGAAAAAAACGTAAAAAAATCTTGACTTAAAGCACACTCCAACTTTTATGATGAACGTATCTTAAAACCAAAAGGAGATTTTTATCATGAACAGACGCGGTTTTTTAATGAGCTCGCTGGCGGTGTTTGCGTTATCGGCGCTGCCTAAATTAACGCTGGCGGAAACGGTTGCCGTTTCCGAAGCGGTCAAATCTCAAGTCAATCCGGCCGACAAGCTCGGGTTCGGCTTTATGCGTCTGCCGTTAAAAGACCCGCAAGATCAAACATCTATTGATTATGATACCTTAAACAAAATGGTGGATTTGTTTTTGGAGCGCGGCTTTACATATTTTGACACCGCATGGATGTACATGGGTCATGAAAGCGAGATTGCGTTAAGAGAGTCGCTGGTCAAACGTTACCCGCGCGATAAATTCGTGGTGGCAAGCAAACTGCCGGTCGGGTCAATAAACAGCGCCGCGGAACAGGAAGAAGTCTTCAATAAGCAGTTGGAAAAAACCGGTCTGGAATATTTTGACTATTATCTGGTGCATAACATCAATGCCAAGACCATAGACAACGTCCGTAAGTTTGACAGTTTCAAATTTATATCCGATAAGAAAAAAGAAGGCAAAGTCAAACACATCGGCTTTTCTTTTCATGACGGACCGGAACTTTTGGAAGAAGTCTTAAAAGAACATCCGGAAGTGGAATTTGTGCAGTTGCAAATAAACTACATTGACTGGGATAACAAGAGCATCCAGTCGCGCAAGTGCTATGAAGTTGCTCAAAAATATAACAAACCGGTGATTGTGATGGAGCCGGTCAAAGGCGGCACATTGGCGCAAGTTCCGCCGCCGGTGGAAAAAATATTTAAGGATGCCGAGCCGAATATGTCGGTGGCTTCGTGGGCGGTGCGTTATGCGGCAAGCCTTGAAGGCGTCATGAAAGTTTTAAGCGGCATGAGCACTTTGGAACAAGTGGAAGACAACACAAGCTATATGCAAAACTTTAAACCGCTGAATACGCAAGAAAAGAAAGTGATTGAAGAAGCGGTCAAGACACTGCATTCCGAGATAACCATTCCTTGCACCGCTTGCCAGTATTGCGTGGAGTGGTGCCCGATGAAAATTGCCATTCCGGAATATTTTGCGCTTTACAATGCCGAAAAGCAGGAAAAAGGCGGCAAACCGTTTACGGCGCAAAAAATGTATTATGATAATCTGACCAAAAAACACGGCAAGGCTTCGGCCTGCATCGGCTGTAAACAGTGTGAAAAACATTGTCCGCAACACATTGAAATTACCAAGTGGCTCAAAGAGGTTGCCAAAACTTTTGAAGCATAAGTTATGTCCGGTTGCGACATCCGGCGGAGGAAAAAATGGAAAACAAATTTGATGATATCGGCTTTGCCAAACTGGATACCACGCGGCAAAACCGCACCGGCATGGCAGAAACGATTTATTGCCCCGGCAAGACCAATGAGCAGCTTTTAAGGATTCTGCGCTCATTTCACGAAAAAAACATTGCCGTTTTAGGCACACGCTGCACGGTTGAACAATTTGCCTATGTCAAAGACAAAGGCTTGCCGCTTGAATATGACCCCACCTCGCGCGTTATCAAATTAACCGCCGCTCCGATGCATAAGTTGCCGGGCAGGGTAGCTGTTTGCACCGGCGGCACGGCGGATTTGCCGGTGGCGGAAGAAGCCGCGCAAGTGGCAGAATTTTTCGGTGCAACGGTTGATAGGCATTTTGATGTCGGCGTGACTGGCATTCATCGTTTGCTGGCTAAGGTTGAAGATATCCGTAAAGCCGATGTGATTATCGCCGTTGCCGGCATGGAAGGCGCTTTAAGCACGGTGCTTGCCGGTCTGGTGGAAGCGCCGGTGGTTTCCGTCCCCACTTCGGTCGGCTACGGCGCATCGTTTCATGGCTTATCAGCACTCTTGACAATGCTGAATTCTTGTGCCGAGGGCATTTCGGTGGTCAACATTGACAACGGATTCGGCGCCGGCGTTTTGGCTTGCCGGATTTTACGGATGTTGGAAAGAAAACATGACTAAATATTTATATTTGGAAGGTTCCTGCGGTATCAGCGGCGATATGACGGTAGCCGCCCTTTTGGATTTGGGAGGCAATCGGCAAAAACTAGACGCCGTGCTGCAAAGCTTGCCGCTTGAGGGTTATGATTATGTTATCAGCCGCAAAAACTCATACAGCATCGCCGGATGTGATTTTGCCGTCCGCCTGCATGACACGATGCCGATGCGGGAAAGCGCCTATACGCCGGAACATCATCATGAACATGAACACGCACATCACCATGGGCATGAACACGAGCATGACCATCACCACGAACACCGCCATTTAAAAGATGTTTACGAAATTATAGACCGCGGCACAATGACTGAAAACGCTAAAAATCTGGCTAAAAAGATTTTTCATATTGTGGCGGAGGCTGAAGCCAAAGCCCACGGCTGCGGCATTGAAGAAGTCCATTTTCATGAGGTCGGCGCCGTAGATTCTATCATAGACATTGTCTCGGCGGCGGTTTTGCTTGATGATCTAGGCATCAAAGAGGTTATTGTTACCGGCTTGAACGAAGGGGAGGGATTCGTCATGTGCCAACATGGGCAACTGCCGGTTCCGGTGCCGGCGGTGGCAAACATTGCAAGCGCACACGGCATTACCTTGCGCACCGGTCATGCTAAAAGTGAGATGGTTACCCCGACCGGCATTGCTATCGCTGCCGCTGTCAAAACGAGCGACCGCCTGCCGGATGAATATAAAATCTTAAAAATCGGCGTTGGTTTGGGCAAGCGCGATTTCGGCAGGGCTAATTTTCTGCGCGCCATGATTTTGGAAGATGCGGCACGCCCGAATAATGAATCGGAAGCCGAAAAAATTTATGTGGTAGAATGCAATATTGACGATTCGACGCCCGAGGAAATGGGCTTGGCTATGGAAAAATTGTTCGCTGTCGGCGCTAAAGATGTTCATTTTGAAACCTGCTACATGAAAAAGAACCGTCCGGCGTATATATTGCGCGTGGTTGCCGCGGCGGCGGATTTGCCGCGGATTGAAGACGCAATTTTCCGCCACACCTCAACCATCGGTTTGCGGAAATACGTTGTGGAACGCACTTGTATGGCGCGTGAGATTGTGTCGGTTTTTATCCGCGAACAAGAGGTTAAAGTAAAAAAATGCGCCTACAAAGACATTGTGCGGTATTATCCGGAATATGAAAGCATCAAGGCCTTGTCCGATACAACCGGCGAACCTTTCCGTGAGCTTTATCAACAAGCCTGCCGTCTGGCGGCGGAAGAAAAATAAATGCTGACAAAGCTTGAGGCATATTTAAAAGAACTTTCGGCTGCCGGTGTTTCCCTGGCTTTTTCCGGCGGGGTTGACAGCGCCTTGCTGCTGGCAGTGTTGCAAAAAGTGTATCAACAAGCGCCGTTTAATTTAAAAGTTTTAACCGCCGCCACTGTTTTGCAAGATCCGGCAGAAATCAGAGCGGCGGAACAAAAATTACAACAAAGCGGCGTGCCGTATGAGGTTTTGCGTTTCAATCCGCTGGATATGGAACAAGTGCGGCTCAACCGACCGGATAGATGTTACTGGTGCAAAAAAAATATTTTTTTGCTGTTTCGGAAAAATGCCGATGCGGCCGGTATAAAATATTTGCTTGACGGTACCAACGCAGATGATCTTAAAACTTACCGCCCCGGACTTAAAGCCTTAAAGGAGTTAGACGTTGTTTCGCCTCTGGCAACGCTGGGGATAAACAAAGCCGCCGTGCGGGAAATGTCAAAAAAACTCGGCCTTGACACGGCAGATAAACCGTCGGTGCCTTGCATGGCAACGCGTTTTGCCTATAATACGACGCTTGAGCCTGAAAAAATTTCGCAAGTTGCGGCAGGTGAAGAGATTATCAAAAAAGCTTGCCCGCAGATTCGCAATTTGAGATTGCGCGCGGATAATAACACGGCGCGGATAGAAATTGACGCGGCAGATTTTGCACTTTTGCTGCCGAAAAGGGAAGAACTCGTTACAAATTTGAAGAGCATCGGCTTTGCACGCGTCACGCTGGATTTGCAAGGTTTTCGCTCCGGCAGTCAGGATGAACGCTTAACCACCAACAAGAATGGAGAAAATAATGCAGAATTTGAAAAATAAAGTTTTAACCGCAACACTTGCCACCGTTTTTTTGTGCGGAAGCTTGACCATGGCAAACGCGGCTCAAGCAGCAGGTATTGACAGTGCGACGCAATTGACGGTATCAGCATTACTTCTCACCGCTTTTATCACGGCAGTTGTCCATACCGTCACCGGTCCGGATCATTATCTGCCGTTTATTGCCATTGCCAAGAGCCGAAATTATGGTTTGAAAAAAACGTTATTCTGGACTTTTGTTTGCGGCATCGGCCATATTGTCAGTGCTTTGTTGATAGCTTTGTTGTTTGTGTATTTTTCGCATTGGTTGACGGAAACCAAGTTTAACTGGATTGAAAACAATCGGGCGGATTTGGCCGCTTACGCCATGATTGGCTTGGGCGGCGCCTATCTGCTTTGGGCGGTTTGGCACCGCCTCCGCCATAAATACGGTCATGAATATCATCATGAATTGATTAAAAGTGATAACGACAAGAATATCAGTGTTTGGGTGCTGTTCATCATTTTTGTTTTAGGACCGTGCGAGGCACTGCTACCGATATTAACGGCCTCCAGTGTGATGGGCGGCGCGGTGGTTGTCAGCACGACTTTGCTGTTTTCATTTGCCACGATTGCCACGATGATGGTTATGGTCACAGTCGGCATGCTGGGTATAAAAGCAATGCACTTGCAAAAACTGCAGCCTTACGCGCACGAACTTGCCGGCGGCACGATTATGGCTTGCGGGCTGGCAATCGTCTTTGGCTTATAAATAGAAATTTTCAAGTTCCGAGCAAACAAAATTTAATATAATTAATTTTGCCAAGTGACCATAATTTTGCACTGATAGACAGCTGTGTCACAAAAGCCGCAAATATCTGCAATATCAGAGATTGTTAAATTTCGCAAACAACGTCGAGTTCCGTTGCACTCTTTATCACCGTAAAGATAACCTGAGTAAGCATCATTTCCGCCATCTCCGCCCAATTCTTCATCTTTCATGGAAACCCTATAAATTTGTGAAGCATTTTCTTTGGCAGCTACCAGAGCACTTTGGCAGATTTGTTTTCCATAATCGTTTTGTTCAATATAAAGAGCCAAAATATTATAGGACGAGCCGGAATCAAAAGTATTACGGTAAACACTTATTTTGTTACGAAACAGGTCATAAATATGAGGTGTGTCATAAATCATACCGTCCGGAATAAGGTTGAGCTTATATAAAATTTCATTATACGATGTTTGTGTACCGCTTGTTTCAAGCTGCGGCGTATATTGTAACGCATAGTTTAGAAGGATATTATACGATTCGGAAAACTTGTTGAGCTTGTATTTCATCATCGCCTTAGAGTAACCGGCAATCGCCCCAACGGAAAGCACGCCGATAATTGCTAAAACCCCCAACATCTCTACCATACTTCTACCACATTCGCGCATAATATTCTCTCCAAAATTGCAAAAAATACCTATTTACGCGTCATTCTAAACCGTTTTTTTTTTTGCAATTTTAAAGAGTCTGGTGGGATAACTTACAACCGGCACTTTATCGTCATGTCCCAATCCCCGTCACCCCATGAGCCGACGACAATCCCAATCCCCGTCACCCCATGAGCCGACGATGTCGGCGAGTTTAGGGGTCTCTCAAAAGACGCCTTAACCGCCGCACTACCGCGCATCGGTTGTATGATAGTCCAACATCTCAATACCGGACAAATATAAAAAGAATGGGAAATAAATTATAAATAAGGTTGTTCTTTTTCAGAAAATTGCTTATATTACATCATATTCGTGAAAAATAGGATACATAATCATGAAAAAAATTATCGCAGGTCTTTTATTTTTGTATGCAGGTGCAGTGCAAGCCCAAACAGCTGAAGATTTAAATAAAATTGAAAATTATCTCAACAATATAAAAACGCTTGAGGCGTCTTTTGTACAAATGGCCAGCAACGGGACAACTTCAGAAGGTAAAATTTATATTGAAAAACCAAGCAAAATTCGTATGGAATATGCCCCGCCGGTGTCAATCCGGATTATAGGCAATGGTGATTATATTGTTTTTAATGATCAAGAACTCGATCAAATCACCAATATTGATTATGAAGATATTCCGGCAACCATGATTTTGGCAAATAATATCAAAATTGATGATAAGGAGCTCAAAGTAACTGATTTTTATAAAGATTCCGGCTTAACTTCTATAACGTTGGAATACACCAAAGACAAAGATGTCGGGCCGATTACGCTTGTTTTTTCCAACAATCCTTTTGAGCTTAAACAATGGAAAATAATAGATCCGCAAAGTGTGGAAGTCACGTTGTCGTTATACGATACAATACAAGACAAACCTTTAGATGAAAATTTATTTAAATTTACCAAAGAAAAAGCACGTTCTCGCCGTCGCTAAAAATCTTCTTGTTTTGAATCTTTTATAAATTCCAAACAATTGAGATTTTACAACTTCCGGCGGCAGTGTCGCAAAAATCACAAACATCCGAAGTATCGGTTAATGTCATATTGTGCAGACATTTTCGGGTACTGTTGCAACTCTGAGTCCCATAAAGTCCATTTGAGAAAGAATCACCATTTTCATCACCTTCATCTTTCATACGGATATAATATATTTGTGAGGCGTTTTCTTTAGCAATGTTTATGCAAGTTTGGCAAATTTTTTTGCTTAAAGGAGATTTATCGAGATACAAAGCCAATATATTATAAGGTATGCCGGATTCGGAAACATTACGATAAACCCCGATACGATTGTTAAAAATATCGTATATGCGTTGTTCTGATACAACATAAGTCATGCCGTCCGGAATAAGGTTGAGTTTATATAAAATTTCATCATACGACGTTTGTGTACCGCTTGTTTCAAACTGCGGCGTGTATTGCAACGCATAGTTTAGAAGGATATTATACGATTCGGAAAATTTATTAAGCTTATATTTTTCCATCGCCTTAGAGTAACCGGCAATCGCCCCAACGGAAAGCACGCCGATAATGGCAAGAACCCCCAACATCTCAACCATACTTCTTCCGCATAGAGCCGCATCTGCTTGCAACTTTTCTCCTCGTGTACTTAATGTTGTACACGTCGTCGAAAAGTTACGGCGTATCTGCAGCCCTCTGCGCAAGAATGCATCAAAAGAACTCCCAAAACTGCAAAATAAATGTGTTTTCACGTCATTCTAAACCGTTTTTTTTTTGCAATTTTAAAGAGTCTGGTGGGGATAACTTACAATCGTCACTTTATTGTCACCCCATGAGCCGACAACGTCGGCGAGTTTAGGGGTCTCCCAAAAGACGCTCAAACTATCTCATTGCCGCGCGGCGGTGGGTGACGAGGAAGGGTGTAACAGTCGCTCAAAACCAATATATTGCTGTCCATCTGTAAAATAAAAGAGCTGAAATTTCAGCCCTTTTATTTAAACACATATTTTCGTATGTGGCTGTTATAAGGGAATAGAAATGAGTACCCTCAAGCCTCCCATACTGCTATCGCCCAGCTCAATCGTTCCGCCGTGCGAGGTTATAACATCTTTAGCAATCGACAATCCCAAACCGACGCCGCCGGTTTCCTTGTTGCGGGAGCCTTCAATCCGATAAAACGCTTTGAACACATCTTCTCGTTTGTCTGGCGGAATTCCCGGCCCATCATCTTCAACTGCAATTTCCATTTTTCGGCTATTGCTTTCCAAGCTGACGGCAACAGTTTTGCCATAATAAAAAGCATTGGATATAATGTTGGTAATCGCCCGTTTTAAGGCTTGCTCACGCCCTTGAATAGCACTGACTTGATCGTTGGTTGAATAACGAATCATGGTCTTAGAATTACGGAATTTGTTTAAAATGCTCAAAATCATCTCGTTCATATCCACAAAAGTGTTTGGTTCGCCGCCTTCACCGCTGACAAAAGCCAAATAGCCGTCCAGCATCTTTTCCATTTCCGTAATATCATCAATAAATTCTTGATTATCTTCATTTTTAGGCAGCATGGCAAGTTGCAGTTTCATCCGCGTTAAAGGTGTACGCAAATCATGCGATACACCGGCTAACATTTGCGTACGCTCTGAAATTTGACGATTAATCCGCTCTTTCATTTTGGTGAAAGCAATTCCGGCTTTGCGCACTTCGGACGAACCATAAGGCTTAAATGGTGTATCAATACCTTTACCAAAATCTTCGGCAGCTTCGGCTAACTGTTTAATGGAGCGTGCCTGTACACGCAAAAACAAAGCCGATACCACAAATAACAACAAAGATGTGCCGATCATCCAGGCAATAAAGCCAAAAACCGACGTGCTAAAGATGTTTTTGGTTGATGTTGTAAACCGAAACAAACCGTCTTTGGTATCAATCAGCGCAATCAGAACCGAACGCCCGTCCGTCAGATAAGTTGAAGTAACCGCATCCGGAAAATCATGCCGTAGAGCGTTTTCAAAAAAACCGGTAACCATCTTATTGTTTCTTGAAGTTCTGTTCATTTCCGAATGCTTGGTGTCGTTATCAAAATATTCAACATCAAGTTGGTAGTTTTGTTTTGCCAAATCTCGAATTTCCAAAAACTTATCCGGATTTTTTTCTGTTAATTGTACCACAAAAGCCATATTGGCACTCAAGTTGTCAGACAATCTGCGTCCGACTTTTCCCCAACTGCCGTTAAAGTAAGCAATAATTGATACCACCTGCACCACAATCAAAGGAATAAATATCAACAACATTGTTCTGAAAAAAAGCGTTTTGGGCAACAGCTTTAGTTTCAAATAACGCATAACGTTTTCAACTTTTTCCGGATAATTAATATGCATCAAAATTCTCCTTTATTATTCAACCAACAACATATATCCTTTGCCGCGGATGGTTTGTAAATAGCGCGGATTTTTAGAGTCTTTTTCAATTTTTTTACGCAATCTGGTAATCTGCACGTCGATAGAACGCGGGCTCTGACCGGCGCCTAAAGTTTCGGCCAATTTTTCCCTTGTAAAAATTTGTCCGGCATCATGTCCTAAGATGCTCAAGAGAGATTGCTCCACAGGCGTAATGTGAATCACTTCGCCTTGTTTGGTGGTCAACTCTTTCTTGACAATGTCATAAAAGCAAAGTCCGAGGTTTAAAGGAGCCGAAACATCCGAACGTTTTTCTGGCGTGCGTTTTAAAATATTGCGGATTCTTAGAACCAATTCTTTGGGTTCAAAAGGTTTTGGCAAATAATCATCAGCACCGCTTTCCAAGCCGGTGATCCTATCAGAAGTTTCTCCCATAGCTGTCAGCATAATAACCGGCACATTGCTTTCCAACCGAAGATTTTTTAAAAAATCAATACCGCTTTCACCCGGCATCATCACGTCCACAATCAGCAAATCAAATTTGTATTGTTCCATTTGCGAACGTGCTTCAAACGCATCTTTTGCCGTGGAAACAGCAAAAGATTGTTCACGCAAAAAACGCTGTAATAAATGGCGCAATCGCGTATCATCGTCAACAACGAGTATATGAGCGGTATTTTTATCCATAGCTTATACTATTTTTTTGTTTTTTTATTGACGTTTTTTTTCGTCGTTGTTTTTTTCGCAACGGATTTTTTTGCCGGAATTTTAGAAGCAGCTGTTTTTGAGTTTGTGCTTTTCTTTACGGCTGCTTTTTTAGCCGGTTTTTCGGTTTTTACCGCAGCTTTTTTAGCCGGTTCTTCAGTTTTTGCCGTAGCTTTGGCTGAGGCTTTTTTAACCACGATTTTTGCTTCTACCGTTTTGGCGGTTTCAATTGAGCGGATATAATTAAGGCTCTTTTGAAAATATTGATAACCGGTAATGAAAGTCAAAGCCGCGGCAATCCAGAGTAAAAATTCACCGATATACGGCCAAATCCAAAGTCCGTGAAACAGCATCATGGAAAGCGCGGTCATCTGAAAACCTGTTTTCCATTTTGCCAAACGTGTGACTGGCAGACCAACGTTAACTTCGCGTAAAAATTCTCTCAAACCCGAAACCAAAATTTCACGGCATAAAATAATAAAAGCGGGAATATAGCTCAAATCGCTCCATACCATGCCGGGCTTTGCCAAAATAACCACCAACGCCGAGGCTACCAAAAGCTTGTCGGCAATCGGGTCAAGCAGACGTCCGAAAGCGGAAGTCTCGTTGCGGCAGCGTGCCAGATAGCCGTCAAAATAATCGGTTACCGCTGCGGCAACAAACAATACGGCGACAAACATCGTCCAAATAAAAGAATGAATATACAAAGACAAGAAAATAACCGGAATCACGACAATTCTGGATATCGTTAAAAGATTAGGCAAATTATACACGTTTAGTCCCCTTATAAAAAGATAAATAATTACACCAAAACAAATGTATCATAGAGCAAAAATTTTATTTATGGAAGAAATTATATACTTTTTCAGCCGTTTTTTTACTGATTCCGGAAACTTTCATCAACTCGGCGACATTTGCTTGCGCAATTTCTTCGGCTGAACCGAAATGATTTAACAAATCACGCTTTCTTTTAGCGCCGATTCCTTCAATCTCATCCACGCGTGATTTGTAAATGGATTTTGCCCGTTTTTTACGATGCGTGCCGATGGCAAAACGGTGCGCCTCATCGCGGATATTCTGCAAATAAAACGCCACCGGCGAGCGATAAGGCAGTGAAAAACTTTCTTTGCCTAAAATATGGTAAAATTCTTTGCCGGCATTTCTGTCCGGTCCTTTGGAAATGGCGATAATGGCAATCCCGTTCAAGTCATAATCTTTAAGAGCTTCATGCACGGCGTGCAACTGCCCTAGACCGCCGTCCAACAAAATAACATCAGGTTTGTTTTCGGCTGTCATTTTTTCAAAACGTCGGGTTAAGACCTCTTTCATCATGGCAAAGTCGTCATTGGTGATGGCAGGATTTTTAATGTTGAAAGTGCGGTAGGCTTTTTTATCAAACCCGTCGGGCGTGGCGACAATCATGGCACCCACGGCATAGCTTCCCTGAATGTGCGAGTTGTCATAAACCTCAATTCGTTGCGGCATTTTTTCAAGCTCGAAATATTGCTGCATTTCTTGCAAATTGCTCTTAATTGAGGATTCTTCGGCAATTTTACGCTCCAAGGCGGCCAAAGCGTTAGCTCTTGCATTTTCAATCAATTTAGCTTTTGTTCCGCGGGAATAATTATAAATTTTAACCCCGAGCGCCTCTTCCAAAAAAGTTTTATTTTCCAAATCTTCGGAAACATAAATTTCTTTGGGTGGAATATGTGTGGCATAAAAATCACTGATAAATGCCTCCAAAATTTCCGTCTCTGTGGCATCTTCCGCTTGTTTGGGAAAATACGGAACATTGCCGCAATTTTGCCCGCCGCGGATGATGAACAACTGGATGCAAACCATATCTCCTTTGCGGGCGATGGCGATAATGTCAACTGATTTTAAGCCGGAATATTCCACCACGTTGCCGCTCTGAATGGATGTCAGCGCTCTGATGCGGTCGCGCAGCATGGCGGCGGTTTCAAAATCCGTGCGTTCACTGGCTTCTTGCATTTTTTGCGAAAGTTCTTCTTGAATTTTGGTGTTTTTTCCTTCCAAAAAATCAATCACCTCATCAACCAGTTTATGATAATCTTCTTTGCTGATTTTCTGTACGCATGGCGCCGAACAACGTTTAATTTGGTATAAAAGGCACGGGCGCGTCCGATTCTTAAAATCACTGTCGCGGCAGGAGCGCAGCAAAAATGCTTTTTGAATGATATCCATCACGTTGTTGACTGCCGTGGCACTGACAAACGGTCCGAAATAGCGGAATTTGCCGTTGCGTTTGCCGCGTTGTTTGCGCAAAGCCGGATAATCCTCCGCCGGATTAATCATCAAATGCGGAAAAGTTTTGTCGTCTTTTAAGAGGATGTTAAACCTTGGTGAAAAACGTTTGATAAGCTCGTTTTCCATCAACAATGCCTTAGCCTCGTTTTCAACGATGATAAATTCCATGCGTTCCACTTCGGCGACCATGCGTTTTAAGCGTGTCGGCAGCTTGTCAAACTTGGTGTAGGCAACGATTCTTTTTTTGATATTCTTGGCTTTGCCAACGTACAAAACCTCGCCCGCCGCGCTTATCATACGATAAACTCCCGGTTTTTCCGGTGCGATTTTGACATTGTGTTTTAAGACTTCCAACCCGTGTTTGATATCAGCCATTTTATCCTCTTTTCAGCTAATATATAACTGATTTTTTATAAAGGGAACAAAATTTTTATTTAAGGCCGATAGCAAAGGACAAGCATCAATCCCAAACAATATAAAAAACGTTTAATCCGTTGGCATCGCTTTGATAACACAAGTCGGCAATATCGTTTAAAGACAAATTTTTCAAGCATTTTCTTGAAGCACGACAATAAGCATCCCCGACTATTGTGCCGGAGTGTGTGCCTTCAACACTGTCATATCTTGTCAGAAATTTAATGTTTACATGATTTTCTTTGGCGGTTTGCACAACATTTTGGCACACTTGAGAATTAAGCGAAGAGCTGTTAAATTCAATCTTAATGCCGTAATTATAAGTTACATCGGCGCTGTCTTTAGTGTATACGTCAATTCGGTTGCCAAAAATATCATATAAATGTTCGCATAATTAAGTAATAAATTAAAAGATTCTGCGTGTTTGTTGAGTTTATACTTCATCATTGCCTTGGAGTAGCCGGCAATTGCCCCGACCGAAAGCACGCCGATAATTGCTAAAACCCCCCAACATCTCTACCATGGAACGACCATTTTCACGCATAATTTTCTCTCCAAATTGCAAAAAATACCTGTTTTCACGTCATTCTAAACCGTTTTTTTTTTTTTTTTAATTTTTAAGAGTCTGGTGGGGATAAATTTTTACTTTTTGTTTACTTTTCTTCCCCTGTC